>UQJE01000160.1 GCA_900541345.1 uncultured Blautia sp. | reverse complement strand
CCTTTCCCACCTGTGATTCCACAGTAACATAACCGCCCTGCTGTGTTACAATTTCCCTGGTCAGATAAAGACCGATTCCAACACCCGGTTGATTATGAATCTCTTCTTCCCGGTAAAACCTCTTGAAAATAGATGCCTGATTGCTTTCTGAAATTCCTTTTCCTGTATCGGATACTTTTATTTCCACATACATTTCCCATTGCGCTACAGACACATTGATAGTCCCTCCTGCCTGGGTATATTTTACTGCATTGTCCAATAGATTAAAAATAGCTTCTTCTGTCCACTTACTGTCATGGGACACACACACATCCTCTGGACATTCCACTGATACATGGATCTTTTTTTGTTCTGCAGAATATAAGATTCCACTCATAGCTTGCGCTAAAGTATCATATATGAAATGATCTTCTTTTTCTAATTGAATCACCCCGGTTTCCAAACGGGAGGTTTTGACTAATGCCTGTATTAAAAAATCCAGCTTATTGATCTGGCCTCTTACACTTTTAAGAAACTCATTCCGCTCCTGTTCTTCCAGGGATTTTGTCAAAAGTGTATCTACAATCATTTTCATGTTGCTTACCGGAGTCCTGACCTGATGGGAAATATCTGACACCAAGGACTGTAATTCCTGCCTTTCTGCTTCTACCTTCCGGTTACTTTCCTGCAGGATATTATACAGACGCACCAGACGATGATGGATACGGGCAAAAATCGTCTCCCTGTCTGATACATTTTCAGGCTCTTGACTACGGTTCATCATGTCGTCAAGGATCTGGCACAATTCAGAAGTAAAATTTGACAATCTCATCCCCAACAGTTGTACCATAAAAAGCATCCACAGTGTTGCACAGACTATTAATGCCAGACCAACCCATAACACTACGATATTTTTTGTCAGAAAGAATGAGACCAATATGATTGCTGTCATTGAAAGTGCCATTCCAGAAGTCAGCCAAAAAAACATCTTTTTTACAGAGATTTTCTTTCCTATCATGCTGGTTCACCTCCGGTCCATTTGTATCCCATGCCATACACCGTTTTGATATATACTGTTCCATTTGTTTCAATCTTTCCCCGGATGCGGCTTAACGTTGTCGTCAACGTATGCTCGTCCACATAATTCTCTGTGCAGTCCCATATTTTTTCCAACAACTGCTTTCTTGTTAATACACGATTGCGGTTCTGGCAGAACAGGTTCAGCATCCGAAATTCCAAAGTAGATAAGGTTAATGGCTTCCCACCCAGCATAGCTGTCTGCTCTGCAAAATTTAAAAACAGCCTGCCATCATCAAAGACATCCTGCATGGACACATGATGCCGCATCATACGCAGTACATTTTCTACTTTCCTCTGCAGGGAATGGATGGAAAAAGGTTTTGTAATATAATCTACTGCTCCAAGTTCATATCCTCGGATCTCATCACTTTCCCTGTCATTTGCGGTCAAAAAGATTACAATGGTATCACTATATTTATCCCGGATTGTTTTTGCAATTTCATATCCATTTCCATCAGGAAGATTAATATCCAATAGTACCAGGTCAAACGGTTGGCTTTTTAATACTTCCATGGCTTCTTTTACCGTTTCCACAGAAACAATCCCATAGGATTCTGACTGTAGGTTGTAAACTAACATTTTATTTAAAAGTTCATCATCTTCTACGATTAAAATCTGTTTCATTCCTTTTCATCCTTTACGACAATTTTGCTATCATTCCAATTTTTATTTTACAACAGAAATGTCCTAGAAATGTTACATATCGAAAAATTTATGATTTTCTTTTTGAAATCTTAAAAATCTTTTGGAACGCAAAAAAGAAGATGCATGTCACCACACACCTTCTCATTGCTTGCTAAAATTACTTTGTACCGCTTACTTAACATTTAAAACCAATTAATTTTTTCTTTTCTGAATTGGGGCGTATCACTCTTTTGGTACGGATTATAGTTATGAAGATTACAACCGAATTCCTTCAAGGATTGGATTTTATTCTCTGCTGACCATTCAATTAATGAAATTCCATCAAATTCTTCAATGTCTCCATTCTCCATCACATTTTTAAAATACCACTACACAGCTGTCTGATTCCCTTTTTGAAAAA
>UQJE01000159.1 GCA_900541345.1 uncultured Blautia sp. | reverse complement strand
GTATGACAAGCCGTCTCGGAAGAGTAGAAGATGGCAATACTGTCAGCGATTATGATAAGGAAGAAATTAAGAGACAGTTCTCCATTTCTACAACACTCATTCCCGTACCGTGGAATAAAGTAAAAATCAATGTGCTGGATACACCGGGATACTTTGATTTTGTGGGAGAAGTAGAGGAAGCTGTAAGCGCAGCAGACGCAGCAATCATCGTAGTATCCGGTAAAGCCGGCGTTCAGGTTGGAACACAGAAGGCATGGAATCTCTGTGAAAAATATAAACTGCCGCGTATGATTTTCGTAACAGACATGGACGTGGATGACGTAAGTTACCGTAAAGTTGTAGAAGAGCTTACAGAACTTTATGGCAAAAAAATTGCGCCGATTCATTTCCCGATTCGTGAGAATGGTAAATTTGTGGGATACGTAAATGTTGTAAAACAGGCAGGAAGAAAATATATTGACAAAGCCGGCAAGGAAGAGTGTCCGATTCCGGAATATCTGGACGAATATCTTGAAAAATACCATGAAATCCTTATGGAATCCGTGGCAGAGACAAGCGAAGAATTTATGGATCGTTATTTTGAAGGAGATACTTTCTCAGTGACAGAAGTATCGGCAGCGCTTGCAATGAACGTGCAGGATGCAAGCATTGTTCCGGTGTGTATGGGTTCACCTGTAAATTTAAGAGGTGTTTCCAACCTTCTCGACGATATTTGCGGATATTTCCCAAGTCCTGATAAACGCTCCTGCAATGGTATTGCACAGAAGACAAATGAAATTTTTGAGGCAAATTACGATTTTGCAAAAGTAAAATCTGCTTATGTATGGAAAACAATCGCAGACCCGTTCCTTGGAAAATATTCTCTCATCAAAGTATGCTCAGGTGTTATTAAATCTGATGACACTCTCTTAAATGTAGAAAAGGGTGAGGAAGAACGTTTAAATAAACTGTATGTACTGGAAGGTTCAAAACCAATCGAGGTTCCGGAACTCCATGCCGGCGATATTGGTGCGATTGCAAAACTGGGAAGCGTACAGACAGGAGACAGCCTTGCAACAAAAGCAAATCCGATTCTTTATCCAAAAGCAGTGATTTCCACACCGTATACTTATAAGAGATACAAAGCAGTGAAAAAGGGCGATGAGGATAAAATTTCTCAGGCACTTGCAAAAATGACAAGTGAAGATAAGACACTTAGCGCAGTAAATGACAGTGCAAATCATCAGTCTCTTCTTTACGGCATGGGCGATCAGCATCTTGATATTGTTGTAAATAAATTAAAAGAGCGTTACAAAGTAGAAGTAGAACTGAGCAAGCCGAAGGTTCCATTCCGTGAGACAATTCGTAAGAATTCTGACGTGGAAGGAAAACATAAAAAACAGTCAGGCGGACACGGACAGTACGGACACGTTAAAATGCGTTTTGAGCCGTCCGGTGATCTGGAAGCTCCCTATGTTTTTGAGCAGGTGGTAGTAGGCGGTGCTGTTCCGAAGAATTACTTCCCGGCAGTGGAAAAAGGACTTCAGGAATGTGTACAGAAAGGACCTCTTGCCGCTTATCCTGTTGTAGGTGTCAAGGCAACACTTTACGATGGTTCCTTCCATCCGGTGGATTCTTCCGAGATGGCATTTAAGATGGCTACAATTCTGGCATTTAAGAAGGGCTTTATGGATGCTTCTCCTGTACTTCTGGAGCCAATTGTTTCTATGAAGGTAGCTGTTCCGGATAAGTATACAGGTGACGTAATGGGTGATCTGAATAAACGCCGTGGTCGTGTTCTTGGTATGAATCCGGATCATGATGGAAATACAGTCATTGAAGCAGACGTACCTATGCTGGAAATCTACGGATATTCTACAGATCTTCGCTCTATGACTGGAGGAAGCGGAGATTTCTCCTATGAGTTTGCACGTTACGAGCAGGCTCCTAACGATATCCAGGCAAAAGAAATCGAAGCAAGAGCAAATAAATTAGATAAAGCAGAAGAATAATAAGAGAAAACAGTAAAAGGGGGCATAAGTTCCAGAAGGACTTATGCTCCTTTGTTGTATTTTGGAGTGCGGCATGATATAATGCTCCTTACCGAACAAGAAAGGAGATTTTTATGAGAGGAA
>UQJE01000158.1 GCA_900541345.1 uncultured Blautia sp. | reverse complement strand
CACATTTTTCTTTGTGACAGAGGGAACGGATCACAGTGGGGCTTATCATAAATACGAGAATTATGTGGTATTTACAAAAGACAATTATAAGAAAGAGGAAGACGGATATATTTCTTTGAATGCAGTTTTTGAGGAGCTTCCGCTTGGGGAATACGAAGTATATGAAAAAAAGACACTTCGTTATTATCTTTCAGAAGCGCAGGCGGATACGGAAAATATGATTATAGAAACAGAGAAAAAACCATCCTATGGACTGAATCCAAAGGAAACTGCATATGGAAAGACGAGCCTAACAGCAGAAAAATTCGAGGCAGGTATTACTTTTGAGAATGAAAAGCAGAGATATGACGGATACAGTCACAGCTCTGTCGTAACGAATACCGTTTCCTTTTCTCCTACCAAAGAAACGACTGAATCTTCTGAAACAGAAATGATAACAGAATTAACATCAGGAAAATAAACTGGACAAAAAACCATAAATCATGTAAAATATATGGTATTGTAACCGGACAACCCCAAAAGATTTCTTCTGGGGTTGTCTTTATGCCGTTTCAGAAAGGATACTATATGTTTAATGAACTTGATTTTAAAGAAATAGATTTGACAAAAGAAGCTCCTTTAGAGGAGACAAAAAGACAATATTATTATATTGCAAAGGTGCGTGGATTCATCGCACAGAAAAAAACAGAGGCAGGAAGAAATTTTACATATTGTCTTCAGACTTTTGGCTGTCAGATGAATGAAAAACAGTCAGAAGTTGTTGCGGGAATTATGGATGAGATGGGATATGTAAGAAAAGATACAGAAGATGCAGATGTTGTAATCTATAATACCTGTACTGTAAGGGAGAATGCAAACCTCAAAGTTTACGGACGCCTTGGAAAGCTTCATAACCTGAAAAAACAAAATCCGGATATGAAAATCGTCCTTTTCGGCTGCATGATGCAGGAAGAACACGTGGTAAATAAAATAAAAAAAGATTATCCATTTGTAAATCTTGTATTTGGAACACATAATATTTTTAAATTTGCAGAGCTATACAGTGAAATGCTTCACGCCGACAATCAGTTGATTGACATCTGGGAGGGAACAGACAAAATTGTGGAGGAGCTTCCAACAGAGAGAAATTATACCTTTAAATCCGGTGTAAATATTATGTTTGGATGCAATAATTTCTGCAGCTACTGCATTGTTCCTTATGTAAGAGGAAGAGAAAGAAGCAGAGAACCGGAAGCAATTCTTGCAGAAATTGAAAGCCTTGTAAAAGATGGCGTGTCTGAGGTCATGCTTCTCGGACAGAATGTAAACTCTTATGGAAAGACACTTGAAAATCCAATTTCTTTTGCAGAACTGTTAGAAGAGGTGGAAAAAATAGAAGGGTTAAAACGCATTCGTTTTATGACTTCTCACCCAAAAGATTTGTCAGATGAATTAATTGCTGTTATGGCCAAAAGTAAAAAAATCTGTCATCACCTTCATCTTCCCATGCAGTCCGGCAGCAGCCGCGTATTAAAAGAGATGAACCGCAGATACGATAAGGAGAAGTACTTAAATCTTGTGGAGAAAATCCGTGCGGCTATTCCGGATATTTCCCTTACAACAGATATTATTGTGGGCTTCCCGGGAGAAACAGAAGAAGATTTCCTGGAAACTCTTGATGTAGTAGACAAAGCTTCTTTTGATACCGCGTTTACCTTTATTTATTCAAAGAGAAGCGGAACTCCGGCGGCGAAAATGGAAAATCAGATTCCAGAAAATGTGGTAAAAGACCGCTTTAACCGTCTTCTTTCTCTCGTGCAGGAAAAAGGACGTATTTCCTCTGCACGTTTTGAGGGAAGTGTTCAGGAGGTTCTCGTAGAAGAAGAAAGTAAAGAAAAAGGAATCTTTACCGGAAGAACACAGTACAATCTTCTTGTACATTTTCCGGGATCAGAAGAGATGCTTGGAAAATATGTAAAGGTACATCTGGATACCTGTAAAGGTTTCTATTATCTTGGAAGTCTCGTAAAATAAAATTTTTAAATACATAAAATCGTTTTAGATTATCTAAAAGGTCTCCTGTGATCAAAAGTATCACAAGGAGATTTTTTATGTTATAGGAAATTACTCCGTAATGTTCCATAGCATAAAAAACGCTCC
>UQJE01000157.1 GCA_900541345.1 uncultured Blautia sp. | reverse complement strand
CCGACTTTACCCGCGGCAGCTGGAATAAGGTGAAAGGTTATCGTCACGCATTTGCCAAATAAGAAACTGTGAATTCTTAAAACAACAATAACTTATGATTGGAGGCACTATAAAATATTTTGTGTAAATGGGAAATACGGGATTTAAGTTTGAGTCTCGTATTTTTATTTTATAGATTTGCAAAATGAAGAAGATTATGAAAGAAAAGAATCAAGTAGTGCCCGATGAGGTATTAAGCAAGGAGTTCCTTAGCCGGTTTAAAACAGAAGCCGATGTAAGCAAGTTCCTGAAGCAGTTGCATGCCCAAGTATTGGAAAAAATGCTTGAAGGCGAAATGGATGCCCATTTGGGGTATGAAAAGAACTCTGTGACCGGTAATAACAGTGGGAATTCACGCAACGGCAGCTATCCGAAGAAGATCCAGACCGAACATGGAGAGTCTGTCATTTCTATTCCACGTGACCGTAACGGCCAGTTTGAGCCGATAGCAGTGCCCAAACATGAAAGCCGTGGACTTTCTATAGAAAAGCTCGTTATCTCCCTATATGCCAAAGGAATGAGCGTTTCTGACATAGAGGAAGAGATGCGTGAGATTTATGAAATAGAGCTCTCTACATCTGCCATTTCCATCATTACCAACAAAGTTAATCAGGCGGCCCAGGAGTGGCAGAACCGCCCCCTTGATCCTGTTTACCTGATAGTTTGGATGGACGGTATCGTCTTCAAGGTACGGGATAACGGCAAAATCATAAACAAGACCGTTTATCTTTGTGTCGGGCTGAAACAGAACGGCTTGAAGGAGATTCTTGGCATGTGGGTCGGCAAATCGGAAAGTTCTTCTTTCTGGATGGGCGTTCTGACCGATTTAAAAGCCCGTGGAGTGCAGGATATCCTGATTACCTGTACCGACAATCTGAATGGATTTACGGATACCATCCGCACCGTATTCCCTCAGTCATCCACTCAAATCTGTGTGGTACATCAGATCAGAAACTCCTGTAAATATGTCGTTTATAAGGATAAGAAAGAGTTTACGGCGGATATGAAGAATATCTATAATGCGCCCAACAAAGAGGTTGCTGCTGCAGAACTTGACAATCTGGAAAAGAAATGGGGAGGAAAGTATCCTTATGCTATACTTTCATGGAGAAACAACTGGGATGATCTGACTGTTTTCTTCCAGTTTCCGCTGGAAATCAGAAAAATAATCTATACTACAAATCTTATTGAAAACCTGAACGGAAAAATCAGAAAGTACACGAAATCAAAGCTTTCATTCCCTACGGATGATGCAGTCAAAAAGACTGTGTATCTTTCACTTATGGAGATTGAGAAGAAATGGACACAGCCGATTCATAACTGGGGCTTGATTATGAATCAATTTATGCTTATTTTTGAAAACAGAATTCAGATATAAGAACAAACTTACTGCTGAATCCTGTTTCCATTTACACAAAATTTTGGACAGTGTCAATGATATTGTAGGGCGTAAATACGCCCTCATACTACCTGACATACAATCCCCTACTTTTATCTGTTCTAGCCCCATGAATCATGTCCCGAGTTTCCTCCACTGCCTCTTTTATTTTGTCGTTACTGTCTGCTGTCCTTTTTGTATTGTCGGCAATACTCTTCAAATAAGTCAACTGCGATTCCGCTAGTATATTGCTTCTTTCCATCAACCCGGAGTGCTCATCAAGATAGACAGTTATATTATTGAGTACCGTATTGTAGTCGATTGTTCCTCCGTTCTGGTAATAGTTGGAAACAGCATTCTCTATCTTTCCCCTTTGTTCCTGCGGATAGTTGGCGAAACGCTGTTCCAGCAACAGACGGATTGCGGACAAATCGCTTCTCATAGCATTGGCGTAAGATGCAAGGAGGTCGGCTTGGTCCTCGGTTATACCCTTAATACCCGCACTTAACCCACTTCCACCGCTAGAATTTGTACCCCATTGTTTATTTATGGTCTCCGCCTCCTTTACCATTTGATCTATAAGATTGTTCTTTATACTGTCAAGCTCTTTACTTTCATAATCAGACAAAACACCATCGCTCATGTAATTCGCCCATTTCTCATACCATTTACGCATTTCCGGCATATAGTTTTCTACATACATGGCTTTAATGAGTGCTTTGCGCATATATTCTGACATATCATCCGCAATATCTTCTGCTCCCTTCTCCACATCATACAGAGATTCAAGAATATCATCAGAGAAAGAGTCCCATGCGA
>UQJE01000156.1 GCA_900541345.1 uncultured Blautia sp. | reverse complement strand
TCGCCACTCGGACCACGGGTAAGTCCTTATGGGGCTTACCCGCTTTTTTATTTGCATTTGTTGTGCTGTCTGGTCTTTTTTGTCGCGTTATGATATACTTCAATTATACTGTTACTGTGATTGGAGCTGATATTGCATGGCTGTACGCCTTAAAAAGTATTCTTTCCGCTTTTCAGAGGAACTCTTTAACAGCCGTCTTGCCCAAAAAGCAGAAATTGAACAAATTTTATATGCAGCGTGTGTTGATTTTTCCAAACTAAATCGTAAAGAATTTAACAGAATTCTAAATGATTTGTTTTTGGAAAAAGGCTGGGAGGGGCAACCACGCGTATCTCCGGATATGAAAGCATACAGCAAATTCGATTTTCAAAAAAACGGATAGCTGTTGAGGTCCAATTTGATATGTACCCAGAATTCTGGACACATAAAAAATTGAATTAGGTGCACATGGATGCCTCTCTGAATTTTGTAGGAGGCATCCATTTTGTTTTCTCTTGGATTCTTTCGTTGTTGTAGTAATTTATGTAGCCGTCAACAGCCTTGGCAAATGTTTCAAAAGAGGAATACTCTTTTTCATGCCCGTAGAACATCTCGTTTTTCATCCGTCCAAAGAAGGTCTCCATGATGCAATTGTCGTAACAGTTGCCCTTCCTTGACATGGATTGAATGATTTTGTGATCTTTAAGTGCCTGCCTGAAGTACACGTGCTGGTACTGCCACCCTTGATCAGAGTGAAAGATCAGGCCATCTACAGAGGGAAACTTCGTAAAGGCGCCGGCCAACATTCTCTGGATCTGTTCCATATTGGCACTTTGAGATAAATCATAAGAAATGATTTCGTTTGTGTTCATGTCGAGTATAGGAGAGAGATAACACTTCCCCCACGAAAAACCGAACTGAGATACATCGGTAGTCCATTTTTGCATAGGAGCTGTCGTGCTGAAATCCCGGTCAAGGATATTCTCAGCAACCTTGCCGACCTCGCCCTTGTAGGAATGATACTTTTCCTTTGGGCGCTTTCCTGCCAACCCCATAGTGTGCATAAGCCGTTGTACCCGCTTATGATTGACCTTGTGGCCGCGCTTTATCAGTTCCTGATATACTCTTCGCACACCGTAGCGGCCTTTATGCTGTGAGAAAATGTCTTTGATTTCATCTGCCAAGCAATGGTTTCGAACAGCAACTTGATCGGCCTTGCTCAACTCAAAATAATAGGTAGACCGTGCCATCTGCATAGATTTCAACAGATATTTCAATTGGTATCCTTTTTCACGCAGCTCTTTGATGATCGCTGCTTTCTCGCCTTGAGTTGCGCTGCGTGCCTCTCTTCTCTCAAGGCGATCTCTTTTTTTATAACTTCATTCTCCGCCTTTATATACTCGTTTTCTGCCCGAAGCCGGATCAATTCTTCTCGTTCGGATTCATTCAGTGGCCTTGCTTCTTCCTTTTTCATTTGGGGTACCCCTTTACTTGGACGACCTTTTTTCATTTCTACCAGGCCATTATACCCCTTTGTTTTATAGTTTTGAACCCATTGATACAATAGTCTATCTTGAATACCGGCCTCGATTGCCACTGACACACAGGATTTTCCGGACATTACTTGGGATACTAGTTCCAGCCGTTCTTCTGGTGTCCAGTTCCTGTTGAAATTTTTGTGTTTCAGTGCTTCTGGACCGCGGCTATCCTCTGCTCTTACCCATAGTCTCACTTTATCCCGAAAGGATTTATCGCTAACACCTTCCGGCGTTTCTGGCCATTTTCCTTCTCGATACAGTTCTACACATTTCCTTTTGTACTCATATGTGTACCGCATAATAATACCCCCTCTACTGGGTGTCCAGTAAAGGGGGTACATATCATCGGCGGCAGAGCCAGATACTCCCCGCTTTTTTCGTTAGGCAGGTCATTTCATATTGTCTTAATGACATTGAAGGAGAGTCGGCGTGTTTTAATTGCGGTGGGAATAATCAGGAACTGCTGCTGCATCACTGCCCCGTCGGAATTAACGATTGGAGCCATGTTTCGGTAGGAAACGAAACACAATATGAAGCTGTGATGAGCCGAATACAGGGATTGAGCATCGGGATTGTCATTGTAACCACAATTCTGCTGTTTTTACGTGTCGTTTTAGTACTCTACATATCTGGCGCAGGATGATCTGGAAGTTTGATGCCTGCGGATTTGACTTCCAGTCCGTCCAGCTTTCCGGTATCCAGCCGGAACTGTACAGTGTTTA
>UQJE01000155.1 GCA_900541345.1 uncultured Blautia sp. | reverse complement strand
TTGCTGTCCGAAAAACAGTTCTTAAAAGCCCGGGACAATATCTTTCTTCTCCCTATCATATCAAAAAGAAATACGCCCCCGAGAAGCCCCACCCAGGTCAGGGTAAGATATTTCAGAGGCAGCCGCCCGAGTTTCATGGGCAGCGCCACAATCTGAAACACACCGAAATATACCATAAATCCCAGAAGACAGAGATTTGTCAGAGAGCTTTTATGATATTTTTCAGGAAGGAGTGCTCCTGCAAAAACAAATGCTCCAAGATAGAGCACCACCGCAAAAACACCCTTCCAGATTTCCAGTAAAATCATTTTGTCTTTTCCTCTTTTTCCAAAAGTCCCAACGCAATTTTTTCCGGTGTAATCGGAAGCTCTCTCACATAAAGCCCCGTCGCATTGTGAATGGCATTTGCAATCGCAGGGCACGGTGTGTCGATCACAAGCTCTCCGATGGATTTTGCCCCAAAAGGACCGCTCTTTTCGTAGCTGCACTCAAATTCCACACGAATTTTTCCAATATCCTGTCTTGAGGGGATTTTATACTGCATAAAAGAATTATTGCGAATTTTTCCTTTTTCGCTGTACTGTACATCCTCATAAAGCGCCATTCCGATTCCCTGAGCAATACCGCCTTCTGTCTGCACACGGGCAAGATTCGGATTTACAGGCGTTCCACAGTCAACAACTGCCACATAATCAAGCACCTCTACGCTTCCTGTTTCCTTATCAACCTCAACCTCTGCCATTCCAACCATAAAAGGCGGCGGGGAAATCTCCGAGGAGTAGCTTGAAGTTACCTGAAGCTCACTGTTGTTTCCGCAGGTGGACTTTCCTGCAATTTCCTTTAAGGAAACTCTCTTTTCTCCTGATGTGACAAACTCGCCGTCAAACTCTGCATTTTCCGTCTCTGTTTCCAGCATTTTCGCTCCAAAAGCAAGAATTTTTTCCCTCAGCTCCTCGCACGCCTTAATAACCGCATTTCCTGTTGTGTATGTTGTCGCAGAAGCATAAGAGCCGGAATCATAAGGAGAAATATCTGTATCAACACCAAACGCATTTATATTCTCAAGAGGTGTTTCCAAACATTCTGCTGCCATCTGAGAGAGAATGGTATCGCAGCCAGTTCCCATATCCGTACAGCCAAGTCCCAGTGTATAGGAACCGTCCTCATTAAGCTTTAAGCTTGCACCTCCCACATCTACACAGGCAATGGAAGAGCCCTGCATCGCCATAGCAACGCCTACACCTCTCACTTTTCCGTTTCCCATATCTCTTGCCGGATACTTGTCATTCCAGTTCATCATTTCTTTGGCTCTTACAAGACATCTGTCCATAGAACAGCTTGTAGCATAAGGCACATCTCCATATGCAGGAAGCGGTCCGCCCTCCACAGGCATATTTAATTCTCTTACTTTTACAGGATCCATACCCATAACTTCAGAAAGTTCATTCACAGCGCTCTCCACCGCATAAATCCCCTGTGTCGCACCATAGCCTCTGTACGCTCCAGCAGCCTGAAGGTTTGTGTATACTACGTCATAGGAAAAACGGTAAGCCTCTGTATGACGGTAAAGAGCAATAGATTTATGTCCGGAAAGACCAACCGTTGTAGGACTGTGTTCCCCGTAAGCTCCTCCATTTGAAAGTGTATAAACGTCAAGAGCCTTTATAATTCCATTTTCATCCGCACCTGCGCGCACGCGAATTTCCATCTCATGTCGGGGAGAAGAACAGATCATGGACTCATAACGAGAATAAACAATCTTGGAAGGGCGCCCTGTTTTCCATGTGACAATTGCCGGATAAATTTCACATACAGCCGTCTGTTTTGCTCCGAAACCGCCACCAATCCTCGGTTTAATCACACGGATTTTTGAAGCGGGAATATCCAGTGCATTTCCCAGAATCCTCTTTACATGGAAAGGAATCTGTGTAGAAGAAATCACGTTCAATCTTCCAAAATAATCTTTGTAACAGCAGGCGCGGAAAGTCTCCATCATCGTCTGCTGATTTGCCTTTGTACGATAAGTGCGCTCAACTGTATATTTACAGGAAGAAAGAACTGCATCCACATCTCCCTTTTCCTCCACATTAGATGCACAAAGATTTCTCTTATTGTCTGCCCCTACCGGAACTTTTGAAATCCAATCTTCTTCCGGATGAACAAGAATGGGATTGTCCTTCGCCTTATGAAAATCAAGAACAGGCGCTTCCACTCTGTAATTTACTTTAATACGCTTTAACGCTTTATCA
>UQJE01000154.1 GCA_900541345.1 uncultured Blautia sp. | reverse complement strand
TTTACAAATCGGTTTTGATGAGGCTGCTTTTGGAGGAGAACGGATTGTCACCTTACGGGATGAGGCGGGGCATACGCAATCTCTGAAAGTCCGTATTCCGGCAGGTATTGATACAGGAAAGGCAATCCGCTTACGAGGAAAAGGAAGAGCCGGAAAAAACGGAGGAGAAAACGGGGATTTGCTTCTCCGTGTGACTGTTCTTGGAAAACCGGGATTTACACGAAAAGGAATGGATATTTACACAACGGTTCAGATTCCGTTTTCTATTGCGTCATGCGGCGGTGAAGTACGGGTAAAAACTATTTCCGGAGAAGTATTGTGTAAAATCCGGGAAGGTACGAAAAATGGGTCGAAGATCCGTCTGCGCGGAAAGGGAATTGTATCTATGAAAAATCCTTCTGTATATGGAGACCAGTATGTGACTGTACAGATTCAGGTGCCGCAAAATTCATCTGTGCATTAAAAAATATGGAGAAAGGGATATTCCGTAAAATAAAGACGGAGTATCCCTTTCTGTGTGTTAGCTCTCAGCCCGGAAACTTGATAAAATGGCAATTGCTTCCAGCTTTTCTTTTTCTGTGAAATCTGCGTCAGAAGGAGGAGAAGCAATCAGAGCAATATTTGCTCCATATCCAAAGGAAAATTCTGCAATATCAGGAAGCCGTACACCGTCATTTGTGCCCACTTCTGTCATTGGAAGAATCGCATATCGAACGATTCCGTCTATTTCTGTGAAGTCAGAATCCTGCTGCATATTCAATACGCCTGTAGTTTTTAACTGAGCTACTGCAAATTTTCCGAGATGAGAATAATCTGTTGCCTGAACGTATCCGGGAATAAAACGGGATTCTGCAACAGGGGAAACTTCCACACGGGACATACTTGCTGTAGAGCCGCCTGTAATATCCGCATTGATATGAGAATACTCGACACGAGCTCCGCTTTCGCTTGTAAGGATTACACTTTCTCCGTTATAGTCGGCTCTTTCCTCTGTAACAGACCAGCCATCTGGATAGTCAAAGGTAAATTTGGGAAAAGTAACCTGTGCAGCATCAGAAAAACGGGTTGTATAACTGTGATTTAAAGTAACATTTTTTAAATCTTCTTTTATTTTTTCTCCCTCTTCGCTAAGCGGCATATCAGAAGGTTTGTCATGGTTTCCGGAAGGAATACCGTAGCCTCCGTCTTTTCCGGTTGCTTTCAGACATTGGCTTAAAAAATCAATATTATATTTTTCGATTTCTGAAAAAATTGATTCCTGAAAGCTGCTGTCAGGTGCGTACCAGGATTTTTTGGAAAACAGCTCTATAACTTCCGGAGTTTGAAATGCATAGCCGTGTTTTGCAAAAATTTCATTTACGCCATACTGATATACCCATGGCTCGTATTCGCTGGAAAATCCCTGAAATTTAAACTCCGAGGATTCTGGAAAAAGATAGCCTGAGTCTTCTTCTGTTCCAGAGTAATTTACTGTGTAATTAGGAGCTCCGCTTAAAGGGCTGTCAGTTGCTTCCTGCGCCTGTACGGAAACGGTACAGTATGGAGAAATTGTGTTGGATGCTATAAAAGCAGCAGTCATGAAGGCAAGTAAAAGTTTCTTTTTCATAGAACACCTCTTTCTAAAAGAATATATAACAGTATACCATAGAAAACAGAGAGGCGATATATTTGTCTGCGAATAATGCAGAAACTTGAAAATTTATGGAAGAGCAGTAGGCAGGAAGGAGGAAATGGGTTAAAATAACAATATATTTAATAGGAGATTTTCAGAGAAGAGGAGAGAATTGTATGGAAATACTGGAGATGCTTGACAGTTTAAAACAGAAAGCTCTGGAGGACAAAAAACTCAGAGAAGAATTTCTGGAAACGAGAAAGTCTGCATATCCCCTGTCTGCTTTTTGTAAAAAATGCAGGGAACTTGGGTATCCTGTTTATGAGATGGAATTGATTGGTGCAGGGGAAGAATTTTATGCGGAGATGAAGCGCAGCACAAACGGAGGCGGGGAAAATTCTCCTGTATTAGAAGGAGAGGACGACTTTTACGAGCTGTTTTTCGCAGGATTGTGAGGGGAATGAAGAGGAGATTTTGATGAAATAAAAGAGATTTATTTGTAATATTTTTGTGTGAGGGAAAAAATAATAAAATTATTAGCACTCACCTCTTGTTATTACAGCGTAGCTTTTGTCTTAGTTCATAGAGTGCCGTAAAGTGCCTATTTACAGGCTTTTCACGGGTTTTATGAATTTATCACATTTCATCAAAAATCGTCAATATACAAAAATTTGGTGTCAAAATTGGTGTCAAATAACCTTAATTTGATATTTTGATAAATAACACATCAGTATAAAAAATTGAA
>UQJE01000153.1 GCA_900541345.1 uncultured Blautia sp. | reverse complement strand
AAGTACACATTTCGGCTATTGCCGGTAATAATCACTCAGGATTCCGAGAGATCATATTTCTTCTGCCATTTCATCCCCAGAGCAAACAAAACAATTCCTGCAACAGTACCTACAAGCATAAGAATCATTCCGCCAAGCCACAGATTGTTTCTGTGCCCAAACGCCCCCCAGAGCGCCAGTACAAGAACTCCAAGTCCCATCCCGCTGCCAAGGATTCCTCCTGTAACTGTCATAAGCATTGCCTTTAACTGATCACCTGGTTTTTTTTCTTTATGATCCATCTTCGTCAACTCCACTTTATTTTAATAGCCTTATTATAACGAAATCCCGTTTTAAAAACAAGCATCCCGGAAATTCCAAATATTTTTTTACTGTTTTCTAAAAAAATACAATTTTTCCATTGAAGTTAATAAGTAAAAGTTTTACAATAGTAAACAAGTGAAGCATTAAATAAAACGGAGGAAATTATTATGGAAAAAAAGAATATTGACTGGGCAAATCTGGGATTTGGATATGTAAATACAGATTACCGTTTTGTTTCCAATTTTAAAAACGGCGCATGGGAAGAGGGAGCACTGACAGAAGACCCAATGGTAACCATTAATGAATGTGCCGGCGTTCTTCAGTACGCACAAACAGTATTTGAAGGAATGAAAGCATATACAACAGAAGACGGACGCATTGTCACCTTCCGCCCTGACTTGAATGCCGAGCGTATGGAAGCTTCTGCAAAAAGACTGGAAATGCCTGTTTTCCCAAAAGAACGTTTTATTGACGCAGTCATTCAGACTGTAAAAGCAAATGCTGCCTATGTTCCCCCTTGCGGCTCCGGCGCAACTCTTTATATCCGTCCTTATCAGTTCGGAACAAATCCTGTTATCGGTGTAAAGCCTGCTGATGAGTATCAGTTTCGTGTATTCACCACCCCGGTTGGACCTTACTTTAAAGGCGGTGTAAAACCTCTTACAATCCGCGTCAGCGATTTTGACCGCGCTGCTCCCCGTGGAACAGGGCATATCAAAGCAGGCCTTAATTATGCAATGAGTATGCATGCTATTGTAGACGCACATAATCAGGGATTCGACGAAAATATGTATCTTGACCCGCAGACTCGCACAAAAGTAGAGGAGACAGGAGGCGCCAACTTCCTTTTTGTAACAAAAGACGGAAAAGTTGTCACACCAAAGTCTGACAGCATTCTTCCATCTATTACACGCCGTTCTCTGATTCAGGTAGCAAAAGATTATCTTGGTCTGGAAGCAGAAGAAAGAGAGGTTTATCTTGACGAGGTTGCCGATTTTGCCGAATGTGGCCTTTGCGGAACTGCTGCTGTTATTTCTCCGGTAGGAAAAATCGTAGACCACGGAAAAGAAATCTGTTTCCCAAGCGGTATGACAGAAATGGGACCTGTTACAAAGAAATTATATGAAACGCTTACAGGCATTCAGATGGGACGTATCGAAGCGCCGGAAGGCTGGATTCAGGTAATTGAGTAAAAATATCTACTTATGAAAAAGGAATGCTTTTTTGAGCATTCCTTTTTCATATATGACTATTTGTTTCTTTTCTTCCATGACGCTATAAATACACCTGTATTTAAAAGCACTCCCATAGCAAGAATCAGGATAAAGTCTCCTGATATTTTCACTGCAAGTCCCTGAAATTGTATAATAAGCTGTACAACCGGCAATATACTTATAATAAGACCTGCCGCTGAAAAAAAATTTTACCCTCTCGCCTGCTCCCCATCTCTTCATTAAACCGCTCTGCTACCTCTTTCGGGCTTCCCATCTCCTGTATTACTTCATCTGCCGTTGCCCCCGCCTCCATGCGAAGATGGATTTCTGTTCCTCTGTCATTTATTTTCCCTCTTTTCTTTATTCTTCCTCTTCTGCTTCCTCACTTTCTTCCTGCTCCGGTTCCTCATACTCTTCCTGTTCTATTTCCCCGACGTCCTCCTCTTCGGTTTCCTCTTCCTGCATTTCCTGAGGCTTCGGTTTTTCCTGTGATTCCGGTTTCTCCTGTTGCTCTGGTCTTTGTACAGGCTTTGTATTCTCCGGTAAAGAAACAGGCGGTACTTTTGAAACAAACTCCTCTTCGGTTTTTTCCTTTTCCTCCTCTTCCTGATCTTCTTTTTCTTCTTCTTTTTCTTCTTCTTTTTCTTCTTCTTTTTCTTCTTCTTTTTCTTCCGCTTCGCTTTCTTTCTCTTCTTTTTCTTCCTTCTTTTCCTCCAGCTCCTCTTGCTCTTCTTCCATATCTTCTTCAAATATTTCTGAAAACGTTGCTAATTCCGGATATTGTTTTAGAAATTTTGCTGCTTTCTCCGGCGGAAACTCTTCAAGAATCTCTTCCAGTTGTTCCCCCTTTGCTGCCTTTTCCAGGAGGAATAT
>UQJE01000152.1 GCA_900541345.1 uncultured Blautia sp. | reverse complement strand
GAGAATACAGACAGATACCGTCCCATTATCCGGCTTTTTTATTTAAAGTATGAAAAACTGAAGTATTGGATGTACCAGGAAGAGATATTTGCAGAATTAAAGGAAGACCCCTACTTTTCAGAATATACAATGGAGCAGTGCCAGCAGGACTTAACGGCTCTGGCGGGGTGGGGGAATCTTGTGACAATTCAGGATACAAGAAAAGTTACTACAATCGAGGAGTTTAAAAATAAAAAGTTCCGTTACCAGCTTTCTGAAGTGGCAGTAGAGATTGAACGAATGGCTATTCGTATTGAAAACCTTTTTATAGAAGGTTCTTCTCTGGAACCGACACTTCTGGAAAGACTTCGGATTTATATAGGAAAACTGGAGGAGATAGAAAGTGAAAAAGAGGAGATACTGTATGGCTGGTGGAATGACTTAAATAGTGATTTTATTCGTCTGAATCAGAATTATCAGGATTATATGAGGGAATTAAACAGTGTTAAAGCAGAAGAATTAATGAAAACAAAGGAATTTCTTCTGTTTAAAGATAGGTTAATTGAATATCTTCGATCTTTTGTAAAAAGTCTACAGGTAAATGTAACGTCAATCGAGCAGAAAATCCGTACAGTAAAGCAGGAAACAATAGAAAATATTTTGAAACGGGTAACTGCATATGAACTGGAAATTCCGCGGATTGATGCAGAAGTGGACGAGAAGATGATTTACGATAAAGTGAAGGGACGATGGGAAAGTATTTCTCAGTGGTTTGCCGGAAAAGAGGGTCTGGAATCTGAAGCAGGCAAAGTGTTTGACAATACAAATGAGATTATAAGAAAAATTACAAGATATGCCACCCGTATCAGTGAGATGAGCAATCAGGGCGCAAATAGAAAAGAAGAATATAAAAAGCTGGCGCAAATGTTTGGAAAATGTAAAGATATACAGGAAGCACACAGACTTTCCGCAATGGTCTTTGGAGTGGAAAAACCGTTTCATTTAAAAGGAGAAATGCAAAGAGAGACAGACAGTATTTACAGTGGAGTCTACGAAGAAAAAGGATATATGGTAACCGTGTCTCCCCGGGTAAGAACTTATAAAGAGAAAGCAAAGAGAAGTGGAATTGTTGACCACTCCAGGCAAAAAGAGGAGATGCGTCTTGCTATGATAAAACGGCTGGAAGAAGAGAAAATACTTTTGAACAGCTATATTCAAAATGGGAAGTTGGAGTTTGCAAAGCTTCCGGTTCTTCAGCCACAGGTTCGCGATATGTTTCTTCTGTGGCTTTCAAAAGCACTGGAAAATAAAAATCACTGTGCGAAAACAGAGGATGGACGGATATACAGAATTGAACAGCCGGAGACTCAAAAATATTGTGCGTTAGAGTGTACAGACGGTGTTTTTCAGATGCCGGCATATACCATTGTGTTTGAAAACGGAGATTAAAATGAGGACATTGGAAATATTGTTGAATCGGAGATGGATACTGAAGGCAAGGGATAAAGAACTTTATTATCAGATAAAAGAAGCGCTTTCAGTAGGCGAAGAGAAGAAGTTTTTAATGGAGAAACTTGGCTATCAGGTAATTGTAAATCCCTATATGATTAAAGTGGAAAAGATACCGGCACAAGCGGAAAACTGGATGGGGATTTCAGAGTTTCGGGAGCCTGTAGAATATGTATTTTTCTGTATGGTTCTGATGTTTCTGGAGGATAAAGAAGCAGAGGAACAGTTTGTTTTATCGGAATTGACAGAGTATGTACAATCTCAGTACAAGGAAGAGCAGATTGATTGGACCGTTTACAGATATAGAAGACACATGATAAAAGTAATAAAATACTGTGTGAATTGCGGGATTTTGAATGTAAATGATGGAAATGAAGAAGATTTTGCAAGAGATAATACAAGTGAAGTACTGTACGAAAATACAGGAGCTTCCAGGTATTTTATGAAGAATTTTACGCAGGATATTATGAAATATACTACTCCGAAAGATTTCGAAAAAGAAGAGTGGATTGACGTGAATGAAGACAGGGGAATTGTAAGAAGGCAGAGGGTATACAGAAGACTCCTTATGTCTATGGGGATATATAAAAGTGAAGACACAGAAGAAGACTTTGCTTATATAAGGAATTTTAGAAATATGATTGAGGGAGACTTTTCAGATTTTTTTGATTGTGAATTACAGGTACATAAGAGCAGCGCGTATCTTGTACTTGGAGAGGAATGTAGGCTTGGCAGATGTTTCCCTGAAGAAAACACACTTTCAGACGCAGTGCTTCTTGTTCATAATTTGATACAGGAAAGAGTAAAACGGAGAACCATAGACATACCATTAGATGAGCAGCTTTGTATTCCAAAAGAGATATTTCGCAGTATAATAGATGAGTGTAAAGAAAAGTTTGGATGTGGATTTAGTAAGACGTACAGAGAGATGACATTTTCGGATTTTTATAAAGAAGTATTTTCTTATATGAAAGAACTGGAACTTATAAAAGAAGAGCGTGAAGATATAAAAATTATGCCGGCAGCAGGAAAAATTGCAGGGAAATATCCGGATGATTTTATGAAAAACGGAGGAGAAAATGAACAGTAAA
>UQJE01000151.1 GCA_900541345.1 uncultured Blautia sp. | reverse complement strand
GGAGCGTTTTTTATGCTATGGAACATTACGGAGTAATTTCCTATAACATAAAAAAAGAGACACGCAGACAGCATAAACTGTCCACGAGTCTCATCATTTCAGACAATACCGGGTAATTCCTTACCATTATGTCGATATTGTCGCATAATTCTATGCCGATTACTCCCTCACGGAAATTTACATTATCCTACCATAAATTATCAGGAAATGCAAGTTTTTTTCGTACAAAAAAGCAGCAATCACTGCCATTCTTGCTGCTTTTCTGTAACTTTCTTATGGGATTTTTTTCATACACACACATCATAATTGTGGAGGTCTGATGTGATTCGATGAGTGGCTGACACACTTCCCTGTGTCATTGATAACATTTTAACAAAATCAGCAAGAAATACAAGCCCCCATGGGGGTTAATTTTTCTGTTTTTTGTAAAGAATTCGAATGGAGTTGAATACACACAGCATAGCAACACCGGAATCTGCAAAAACTGCCAGCCACATGGAAGCAAATCCTGCAAGTCCAAGAACCATAACAATCGCCTTAATAATGAGGGCAAATACTACATTCTGCCACGCAATCTTTTTCGTTGCTTTTGCGATTGCCATAGCTTCCGGAATAGATTCCATACTGGAATTCATAAATACCACATCTGCTGCCTCGATAGCTGCGTCTGCTCCGCTTCCCATTGCCGCACCTACGTCTGCACCTGCAAGAACCGGTGCATCGTTGATTCCATCCCCTACAAACATAACAGACTCATATTTTTTCCGCACATTCTGAAGCTCCGTTACCTTATCCTCCGGAAGGAGACGGGCGTGTACCTCCTGAATGCCAGTCACTCTTGCAACTGCCTCCGCTTCTTCTAAAGAATCACCTGTAAGCATAACAGAAGCCGCACCAAACCGATTGATTTTCGCAATTGAACTTTTGGCATCTTTTTTTACCGTATCGGAAATGACAAGATGTCCTGCAAAAGTTCCATTTACAGAAACAAGAACCTCACTTCCAAAACTCTGGTTCTTATAAGAGGAAAGAGAAATATCCTCTTTTTCCATAAGCTTTCTGTTTCCTACAATAATTGTTCCTTTTTCTGTCACAGCTTTGATACCGTGTCCTGCTATTTCTTCCAGGCTTTGCGGCTTTGTAAGCGAAATCTCTTTTTCTCTTGCCGCCTGAACAATGCTCATTGCGATAGGGTGTGTAGAAATCTGCTCACATTCTGCAGCAATTTTAAGGATTTCCTCTTCACTCCAATGAGAGGCAGGAACTACCTTCTGAACCACGAAATTTCCCTCGGTAACAGTTCCTGTTTTATCCATAACAACCGCTTTTACATCGGCAAGCTGTTCAAGGGAAACCCCTCCTTTAAAAAGGATTCCTTTTTTAGAACCAGCACCAATTCCGGAAAAGAAAGCGAGAGGAACACTTAACACAAGCGCGCAGGGACAACTGATTACAAGGAAGGTGAGGGCTGTATAAATCCAATGTTCCCAGTTTCCTGTAAATAAAGAAGGAACAATCGCAGTAATAAGAGCTGCTGTCACAACAAAAGGAGTATATACTCTTGCAAATCGTGTAATAAAGCGGTCAATTTTCGGCTTGCTTGCCGCTGCATTTTCTACAGAATCAAGAATCCTTGTAACCATAGATTCAGAAAGTGTTTTTTCTACCTGCAGCTTTAACTGTCCGGAAAGATTGACACAACCAGAAAGAATATGGCTTCCTTTTTTTATGGATACAGGAACCGGTTCTCCAGTCACAGGAGACGTATCCAGGCGGCTTTCTCCGTCTATGATCACACCATCAAGAGGAATACGGTCTCCCGGGCGTACAAGAAGTATATCTCCTTCTTTTGCTTCCTCTGCAGGAATCTCCGTTATATTTTCTCCCTGGATTCGGTTTACCGTCTCAGGACGCATATCCACAGCGTCCATAATCTGGCTTCTGCTTCTCTCCACTGCACGGTGTTCAAAGTATTCTCCAATCCGATAAAACAGCATAACACCTACTGCTTCCGGATACTCGTGAATCACAAATGCCCCCAATGTAGCAATGCTCATTAAAAAGTTTTCGTCAAACACATGACCTTTTAAAAGATTTTTAGCAGCAGTCACAACGATCTCTCCGCCAAGAATTACATATGCAACTATATACACAGGAATTGTAACATGATTTCCTATGCCCATATTCTCCATGATTTTTCCTGCTGCAAATAAAACTGCTCCAAAAATAATCACAAACAAATCACGTTTTCCATGATTTTCTTCCGTATGGGTTTCTCTCTTCCTTTCCTTTTGCTCCTTTATGACAACCTGAGATTCAATAGAGGTACAAATTTCCCGGATTTTCGGAAGAAGCGCGTCCGGATTTTTTGCAGCCAGGCGAAGCTGTTTTGTAGCAAAGGTAATGATTGCATCCTCCACTCCTGGAAGTTCATTTATTTTCTTTTCCATCTTTGCAGCACAGTTGGCACAATCTATATTTTCTATAATATAAACTTTTCTCGGTATATTGTCTGCGACATGGCGATGATGATGTTCCTGTTCTTCATGATGATGCTCATGTCCGCAGCAGCAGCCTTCTCCATGTTCGTGATGATGAGAATGATGCTCGTGTTCTTCGTGGTGATGCTCATGCCCGCAACAGCAGTCTTCACCATGTTCGTGATGA
>UQJE01000150.1 GCA_900541345.1 uncultured Blautia sp. | reverse complement strand
AATAAAGAGGAGGACAAAATGACAAGTAAGCAGAGAGCCTATTTAAAAAGCCTTGCAATGACAATGGATCCTATCCTTCAGCTTGGAAAAAGCGGGCTGACACCGGAAAATACAGCTTCTGTCGAGGAAGCGCTTGCTGCAAGAGAGCTGATTAAAATCAGTGTTCTTCAGAACTGTCTGGAAGATCCGAAGGAGATGGCTGCTGTACTGGCAGAAAGAACACACTCCCAGGTGGTACAGGTTATCGGTAAGAAGATTGTTTTATACAGAGAGGGCAAAAAAGAAAAGAAAAAAATCGTCCTTCCCTGATTTCAGGAGGTGGAAATGGGCGAAAAAAGAAAAAAAATAGGAATAATGGGCGGTACGTTTGACCCGATTCATGTAGGGCATCTGATTCTGGGGGAACAGGCATATGAGCAGCTTGGTTTGGACGAAGTATGGTTTATGCCTTCCGGAAATCCTCCCCACAAAAAAGAAAGGGAAGGCAGAGCTGCAGATATGGAGAGGGTGGAGATGGTGCGCTGTGCCATTGCCGGTAATCCGCATTTTTCCCTGTCTCTTGCAGAGATGGATCAAGATGGTTACACTTATACCTATCATACGCTGGAAACACTGAAAAGAGAACATCCGGATACGGATTACTATTTTATTATCGGGGCAGATTCGCTTTTCAATCTTCATACCTGGAAAAACCCGGAGCGTATCTGTAAATCCTGTATTATGGTTGTTGCCTCCAGAAATCACGCTTCTGCTGAAAAGCTTCTGAAGGAAATGAGAATGGCTTCCCAAAAATATCGGGGGCATTTTCTTCTTCTGGAAACTATGAACGTGGATGTGTCCAGTCAGGAGCTGCGTAAATGGATACAGGAGGGAAAAAGTATTCGCTACTATGTTCCGGATCCGGTGATTGATTTTATTGAAAAAAAGGGGATTTACAAAAGATGGCTAAATACGATTTCATAAAAATGCAGAAAAAGCTTGCAAAATATCTGGATGAAGACAGATTTGCCCATACGCTCGGAGTCATGTATACTTGTGCTTCTCTTGCAATGGTCCACGGTTATGATTTGGAAGATGCTCAGGTTGCTGGTCTTCTTCACGACTGTGCAAAATGTATTCCCAACAAAAAAAAGCTGAAGCTGTGCAGTCAGCATAATATTTCGGTTACTGCTTTTGAGGAAGAACATCCTTTTCTTCTTCATGCAAAACTGGGAGCATACATTGCCAGAAAAAAATATGATATTACAGATAAGGAGATTCTGTCTTCTATTACGTATCATACAACCGGACGCAGGGAAATGAGCCTATTAGAGAAGATTGTGTACATCGCAGATTATATTGAACCAATGAGAAACAAAGCTCCAAATCTGGATAAAATCCGAAAGCTGGCTTTTCAGGATCTTGACGAATGTCTGTATGAAATTTTAAAAGATACACTGGAATATTTAGATGAAAATCCCCAGAATGTAGACAGTACAACAAAAGAAGCGTTTTCTTATTATAAGGAACTGCATACAAACCGAAACAAGGAGGCATAAAATGAGCAAATCAAAAGAAATGGTAACTCTGGCATGTCAGGCTCTGGAAGATAAAAAAGGAAAAGAGATTAAAGTAATTGATATTCATGAAGTTTCTACTATTGCAGATTACTTTGTAATTGCAAGCGGTTCCAATCAGAACCAGGTGCAGGCAATGGTAGATAATGTGGATGAACAGCTTGGTCGTGCCGGCTATGAAGCGAAGCAGGTGGAGGGGACAAAAAACTCCGCATGGATTCTTATGGATTACGGCGATGTGATTATTCATGTATTTGATGAAGAAAACCGTCTTTTCTATGATCTGGAACGTATCTGGAGAGATGGAAAAGAATTGGACGTATCTGAGTTTTTGGAAGAAAAATAAACAAATAAAATAAACAAATAAAATAAACAAATAAAATAAACAAATGGAAAAGATGAGGCGGCTTCTTTCATGAGAAACCGCCTTGTGCTGTTTTATGAGAGAAAAATTTACTGATAAAAACGGAATACACCAAATACTTTACCGAGAATTTCCACATTTCCTGTCACGATGATAGGCTCCATGTTGTCATTCTCTGGCTGAAGACGATAATATCCTTTTTCTTTGTAAAAAGTTTTTACTGTGGCGGAATCTTCTACAAGGGCTACCACAATATCTCCGTTTTCTGCTGTATTCTGCTGTTTTACGAGAACCTGATCACCGTCAAAAATTCCGGCATTGATCATACTCTCTCCTTTGACTTTCAGCATAAAGCTCTGTTCATTAGGCATATATTCTGCCGGAACAGGGAAATAAGTTTCAATATTTTCCACAGCAAGAATCGGCTGTCCGGCTGCCACAGTGCCGACAAGGGGAACATTTACTACCTCGCGGCGGACAAGATTGAAATTGTCGTCAATAATTTCAATCGCTCTCGGTTTTGTGGCATCTCTTCGGATATATCCGTTTTTCTCCAGAGTTTCCAGATGAGAGTGAACAGATGAAGTGGATTTTAAACCGACTGCATCGCAGATTTCACGGACAGAAGGCGGAAAACCTCTGTTAATAATTTCGTTTTTTAAATAATTCAAAATCTCAAGCTGTTTCTGTGTGATTTTGCCATATGCCATAGGGAGTACCTCCTGTAAGTTCTTATGTTCTTTTTTATTACTGTTATCATACCATACTTTTGCAAAAAAAGCAAACAAATATTCGGTAAAATAGAAACTTTTGTTTTTCTTGTT
>UQJE01000149.1 GCA_900541345.1 uncultured Blautia sp. | reverse complement strand
CCGCATTCTGGCAGAGCAGCTTAAGGTACACAGTATCACAAGAAAATACCGTGCAGTTGTGCAGGGGAACTTAAAGGACGATGAGGGAACAGTCGAAGGTCCTATTGGACGTCATACGACAGACAGAAAAAAAATGGCAATCAATTATAAAAACGGGAAAGAGGCAATTACGCATTACCGTGTTCTTGAACGTTTCGGAAACGCTACCTATATTGAGTGCCAGCTTGAGACTGGTCGAACACACCAGATTCGTGTGCATATGGCGAGCATCGGCCATCCCCTTCTGGGAGATACGACATACGGATCTTCAAAAAATCCCTATCATTTACAGGGACAGGCACTTCACGCAATGGTTCTTGGTTTTCTTCATCCTGTTACAAATGAGTACATGGAATTTACAGCACCTTTGCCAGAATATTTCTTGAAATTGTTAGAAAAATTACGAAAATAGTTGCCATTTCCCCGGAAAATATAGTATAATAATAATATGAATTTTCCAGTGAAGGGAGTGGCAGTTATGAACACAACAAGTTCGGTTATTACAATAGGACGTCAGTATGGAAGCGCAGGCAGACAGATTGGTCAGGAAGTAGCAAAGTATTTCGGGATTAAATGTTACGATAAAGAGCTTCTGGAACATGCGGCAAATGACAGCGGTATCTGCAAAGAATTATTTGAAAATCATGATGAAAAGCCTACAAACAGTTTTCTGTATTCACTTGTAATGGATACATATTCTTTTGGATATTCCTCAGCAGGATTTACAGATATGCCCATGAACCATAAAGTATTTCTGGCACAGTTTGATGCGATCAAAAAGCTTGCTTCAGAAGGACCATGTGTCATGGTAGGCAGATGTGCAGATTATGCCCTTTCTGACAATCCCAACTGCTTCAGTGTATTTATCCATGCAGATATGGAATGGAGAATCCGCCGTATTTCCGGAAAATACAACAAAAATGCAAAAGAGGCAAAGGATATGATTACAAAGACGGACAAGAGCCGTTCCAGCTATTATAATTATTATACAAATAAAAAATGGGGTGCAGCTTCCGGATATAGTCTTTGTCTGGAAAGCAGTAAACTTGGCGTAGAAGGAACAGCACGTGCAATTATAGAAGCAGTATTTTTGATTCACTGAAAGAAAAATAAAATAAGTGATTTTTAAAACAGGGGATTCTCATTTTGAGAATCCCCTGTCCCATCCTTTGATATTTCCGTTTAAAATTGCTGTAAACATACGCTCCTTTACCCCGGGATTATCCTGGTTCAGCTGGTGAAGGAGGTTTTTTATGTATTCTCTTTTTGTGTTTCCATCAGCAGGGCATTTATTTTTTACAACAGGAAGCGCATATTTATTCTGAAAGCCGATTACATCTTTTTCTTCCATAAAAAGAAGAGGGCGGATTAGCGTAAGTCCCATACGATCCCAATAGGTGACAGGGGAAAAGGTATGGAAGCGCCCTTCGTAAATCAGAGACATCAGCATGGTTTCCACCACATCATCCTTATGGTGACCATATGCCACTTTATTGCATCCAAGTTCTTTTGCTACCTCATTCAAAGCTCCCTTTCTCATTTTGGAGCAAAGGGAACAGGGATTGCTTTCTTTTCGATCTTCGAATATGATTTTGTAGATTTCCGTAGGAATGGGAGTATAATGGATTCCAAGCTCATCACACAGCTTCTGTATTGGCTCCATAGAGACTCCTTCAAAGCCAAGATCTACCGTAATAGCCTCAATAGTAAAGTTCTGAGGATAAAAGCGTTTGAGTCCGTGAAGGGCATAGAGAAGTGTAAGGCTGTCTTTTCCACCAGAAACACCCACTGCAATTTTATCCCCTTCCTGTATCATCTGGAATTCGTCCACAGCCTTTCTTGTTACGCTTAATAATTGCTGTAATTTCATATATAAGTAATATCCTTTCTGCTATGATGAAACATATCTGTCTGTAAATCAGTACGGAGCTATTATATCCTGTTTCCGGCTTCTCCGCAATATAAAACAAAAATCAATCCGAAAAATATTGAGACATTTTCAAAGAGATATGATATAATGATAGGAAATTGGGCAGTGAAGACTGTCACGGAAAAAATGAATGGAGGAGCTTATGAAATATCGTTGGGACAACCGATACCTGCACTGGGGCGTAACTGCATTTCTTGTTATTGCTGCAAGTATGCTGTTTTATTATGGGATTTTCCATATGAATACCCTTGTTGCAGGAATTAAAACCTTTTTGGGGATTATGGCGCCAATCATCTACGGAATTGCTATTGCCTATATTTTAAGTGCTGTTGTAAATTTCCTTGAGAAATCTGTTGTCTATCCCCTTCTTGCAAAGGCAGGAGTAAAACTGGAAAAAAGAGGTCAGAGAATTACACGGTGGATTTGCGTGATATCTTCCCTTCTTTTTCTTCTTGTTGTAATATATGCTCTTGTGATGATGATTCTCCCGCAGCTTATTCGGAGTATTATGAACATCATTTACAGTTTTCCAAGCTACGTGACTGTAGTGGAGCAGTGGCTTAACTCTTTCATAGAGAAGGGCTGGGATATGGATGCAGATGCGATTAATATGTTAAATCAGTATTCTGCACAGGCCCAGGATTATCTCACAACCAATATTTTACCGCAAATGCAAAGTATGCTGAAAAATATTTCTGCCGGCATTTTTGATGTAGTGCTTTTTTTGAAAAACTTTTTAATCGGAGCTATCGTTTCTTTGTATGTTCTTGCAGATAAAGAACGATTTGTGGCAAAAAGCAAAATGTTTGCTTATGCAAT
>UQJE01000148.1 GCA_900541345.1 uncultured Blautia sp. | reverse complement strand
TAAACATTTCTGCGTATGCTTCCGGAATGCCGTTTTCCTCCGCCATCAGCCGCAGACTCTCTATATCTCCCTCTTTCAGGAAATTCCCTGCCAGTTCATTCAGTTCCTCATAGCTTCCCATTTCGCCGAATCTCTCAAACATTTCTTGTTCCTCCTTGCAAATTTTCTATTATTCTTTTGAACTGCTTACAATTTGTAAGCAGTTCCTGTCTGTCTCCTTCGTGGACACGTTCTACTGAGGTACTACCTCAGTGCGTTCCTGTTTTTTTTCGGTTTTCCGTGGACATTCCCGTAAATCTGTCTTTGATTTTCCGTTTTGGTAGGGGATATTGCGGATAAAACCTCAGTCTTTCCGTGTCTTCGCCTATTTTTCGTGATTTTTATAGTCAAAAGTGCCGCAAAGCCGCATTTTACCTCAGTAAGAGGCTGTTTATTTCCTTGTACTTTTCCATATCCTCATAAATCACTTTTACGGTGTGCGGACGGGACTTTTCCCAAATGAGTCGCCACAGCTCCTCATTCTTTATTTTTCTTCCTCCCGGACGTCTCCATCCGGAACTCGCCCATAAGGGGAGTTGCTCCCAGCCATTGATAAAATACTGACTGTCTGTAAAAATCGTTATGTTTGCCGGGTGATTTAAACGCAGGAAGCCTTCACAGGCGCACTGCAGCACAAGGCGGTTCCCGGTTATGTTATAAAAAGTCTTGCACGGGCTTCTTTCATGTTTTAGAGCCTGGCAGATGAGCATACACTTAAAGCCTGCTTTTTTATGTTTTCCCGGAACGTTTGTGGACGTTACCAGGAACATACCTACCTCCTGCATCTTTAAATCCTCCTATCCAGCTTTATCAGCGTGTAATGCCTGTAATAAAATCCTGTTATCGGATTCTTTCCCATTCGGACGGAATCCGGGTCCACATAATAACCTTTTGGGGCTTTTGGGTATATTACCTGTCCCTGCTTGTCCACAAGATTCCTTCGATTCATTTCTTTTCTCTTTGGCTCCACAGTTACCAGATTCCGGGAAGGGTGGTATCTCTTGATTCCTTCCGGTTCCCACTCTTCCATTGGTTTCGTGATATACTCCGCAAGTTCTTTATACCCTCCTGCATCGTATAGGGTACGGATATTGATGTGCCCCTTCGTCCAGCATTCTGTAAAAATCATATCCGTTCCGGTTTCTTTCGTAGCAAAACGGTTTACCAGGATATGGATATGGGGACCGCCTCTTTTCCCGATTCCCAGACGATATATATATTTCAGTTCCTGCCCATGCTTCTGGTATCTTCTCCTTACCGTGCGAATGAGCCACTGAATGTCTTCTTTCATCTCCTCCCATGTAGGGCGGCTGCCTTTTTTATATGTAATGGTCATCCAGTAATCGCCTTTGCTGAAATTCTTTTTTATTTTTCTCCGGACATCCCGCTCCCTTTTCCACTGGTTTTGTCTCTTTATATCCTCCGGGGTGGCTTTCTTCCTTTTTTCTCTCTTCTGCCCTCTTGCACCATATCTCCCTGTATGCTTATCTTCTATTTCCAGGGTGTCCCCGAATTCCCATATGTCTCTTATGTATCCCCACTTCATATTGCACCTCTTGACGTATCTCTAATACGCTTAATCGAGCTTTTAAGGGAGCGCAGTCCCGTAAAAGAAAAGGAGCTTCCGCTCCGTTTCTCTTGACTTTTCGCCGCTCAGATGGTACAGTAAGTATAGGTTTATTTTCCGAGCGGCATAAGCCCGGCTCACGTATCCCAGTACGTGAGCTATTTTTATGTAATGATGTAATCTCCTCCGTAGAGGTCTTTTAATTCTTCCGCCTTTGCTATAGCTCCGTCTTTTGCACCATAGTAACTGGCAAGGGTTCCGTCTGCAAAACGGATAATCCAGCATATTCTCGTGTTATTCATTGTTTTCTTTCCGTATAAGTTCTATAATATCTCCAATGATTCTTCTGATTTCTTCCGGAATTGCCTGTTCTGCTTTTTTTAATTTTTTTCAAGTTCTTTTTCAAATTCCTCTTCCGTCATAAAGCCTATACGAATCGCTTCACGAACCTCTTTGCCTGCTTCTTCCTGTCCCATTTTTTCAGCAAAGCATTTTTTTAAATTTTCAATAATTATTGCAAGCTCAGCTTTCAGCGCAGCATTGCTCCCTTGTGCTTCAAAAACTCCTTTTTCGCATTTAATCATTGCTTTTTCTCCTTTTCCGGTCTACAATGACCTTGTGATATATTTTTTCTTTAGCCCCTTAGTGAGTTGCCGCTCCTGGGGCTTTTTCTGTGCCCACCAAAAAATAAAATACAAGCATCGCGATCACAATCGCCCCTGTAATCTGGGCAAGGGTATCTGTCCACTGCCAAAACGGTAAATATGTAGCCAGTGCGCCGATAACAATTGATAAAACAGCATCACGTTTCATAATTTCCTCCTTACTCTGTATCTGCCAGATAAACAGTTCCGTCTTCTGTACAATTGAGGACAGCGGTTGCTCCAGTTTCATCTGTAATGAGTGCCGTATTGCGTCCATCAAAGATTACTTTCACAGACCCCGGTGCAAAGTTGTATTCAATCCATTTCAGGATTTTGTACTGTTCAATTGTTCTTGCCTTCATGTCCTATCCTTCCTTTCCTCTCCATATATGTCCTGTTACCTCCCACAACTTTTTCGGATAAATAACAAAACTTACGCGTCCTTTACATGGTCCTTTTACCTGCTGCCCGTTATGAACCGCTACCCCAATAGGCAGCCACCCATATAAGATGCCGGCTCTGACTGACGTCTCCGGAAT
>UQJE01000147.1 GCA_900541345.1 uncultured Blautia sp. | reverse complement strand
TTCCCTGGTAATATATATCTGCATCTTCTGTATCCCAGGTAAGCTTTTCCCCATTCTGCTGAAACGTCTCATCACCTTTTACATTTTTAATATCTTTTAAATCAGATACATCAGAAACAGATGATGATCCTCCTGAATTTTTCAGCCAGTCCGATACGATTACCTCTTTTACTGCGCCGTCTGCTCCCGCATTTACATACACGGTTTCTTCCTTTGTAATTCCAAAAGTCTCTGCGCTCTGTCCGGCAGCCGCAATCGGGCCTGCGCTTAATACTGCTGCCATTCCCGCAGCCATAGTTGCTGTCACAATTTTTTTATTTCTGTTCATATGAAACAACTCCTTTTCTCATCATTCTTTATTTCTTATTGCTGCGACCTGCCGGGTCTTCCTTCTCTTTTTTAGGAAGAAAACCGATAGAAGTATGGCAAATAATCGGGTCAAAAATCATAAACATGGCAGGAAGAACCAGAAGCACTACAACAGTACTGATGACAGCTCCTCTGGAAAGAAGTGTACAGATAGAACTGATCATATCTACCTGTGAATAAAGTCCTACACCAAAGGTTGCTGCAAAAAAGCTGCATCCGCTTATAATAATGGACTTCATGGAAGTTCTGTGCGCTATGGAAATTGCTTCTTTCTTTCCTTTGCCCAGATGCCTTTCTCTCTGATAACGGCTTGTCATCAAAATCGCATAGTCTACAGTAGCACCGAGCTGTATCGCGCCGATTACAATACCAGCTACAAACGGTAAGGTAATGCCCTGGTAATAGGGGACTGCCATGTTTACAAAAATAGCAAATTCAATAACTGCCACCAATATAAATGGCAGGGAAATGGATTTGAATACAATCATAATAATTACAAAAATTGCAGCTATAGAAATCACATTTACATTTTTCAAATCCACATCTGTTACATCCGCCAGGTCTTTCATTAGAGGAGCTTCTCCAATAACCATACCCTTTGGACTGTATTTTTTTACAATATCCTGTATTGCAGAAATCTGTTGATTTACTTCATCTGTTGCAGATCGATACTCTGAGCATATAAACTGCAGCTCATAATTGTCACTTTCCAGAAGCGAACGCACATCTTTCGGAATCATGCTCTCCGGGAAGGAAGGACCTACAAAAGAATTCAGTCCCAATGCCCACTGTACGCCGTCCACATCTTCGATTTTCCTTAACATCTCCGACTTTTCTTTTCCATCCAGCCCTTTCTCCATAAGAACCATATGTACCGTATTCATATTAAATACTTCTTCCAGTTCCTTATTGGCCTTGTTGCTTGGAAGGCTTGCCGGAAGGGACGTGTCAATATTGTAATAAACTTCCACATTGTTATTTCCATGAATTGCAGGATACAAAAGAACAAGGAATGCTGCAATCCAGATAAGGTGATGCTTCGTAATAAAATCCGATACTTTATCAAAGCTTGGCAGCAATGTCTTATGTTTTGTTTTTTCGATTGCCTTATCACAGATAAGAATCATAGATGGCAGAAGTGTTACGCAGCAGATTACACCGATTATAACGCCTTTTGCCATAACAATTCCCATATCTCTTCCAAGTGCAAACGTCATAAAACAGAGGGCAATAAAACCTGCAATTGTAGTAACAGAGCTTCCCACAACAGACTTAAACGTATTGGAAATTGCATGAGCCATAGCTCTGTCCTTATCCCCCGGAAAACGCTTCTTATTATCCTCGTAGCAGTTCAGAAGGAATATAGAATAATCCATCGTCACACCAAGCTGAAGAACCGCTGTAAGAGCCTGGGTAATATAGGAAATCTCTCCCAAAAATATATTTGTTCCCATGTTGTAAATAATAGCAATTCCAATGCTTAAAAGAAAAAGTACCGGAACAACAAGAGAATCCATCGCAAGGAAAAGCACCAGTAAAGAAAGCGCTCCTGCAATCACAACATACACAGGCATCTCCTTTAAAGCCAGAGCTTTGATGTCTGTTACCACACCAGTCATACCGCTTATAAAACAATTTTTCGATACAATACTGCGCATTTCTGTCACCGCATCCATTGCTTCATCTGAGGATGTGGTATTATCAAAAAGAGCAATCATCATTGTTGCATTTCCTTTAAAAAGCCCCTCTTTTAAATCTTTAGGAAGCATTTCTACAGGAACACTTAAATCCATTACACTGTCATACCAGAGAACATCTTCTACATGGTCTACATTCTGAATTTTTTCTTTCAGAGCAGCTACATCCTTTAGCTCCATATCTTCCACTACCACCATGGAAAAAGCTCCCATTCCAAATTCATCTACCATGATGTCCTGCCCCTTTACTGTTTCCAGCGTCTCCGGAAGGTAACTTAACACATCGTAATTTACCCGTGTGGACACATATCCGAAAACAGAGGGCACCAAAAGCACAAGTCCAATAAATAAAATCAGTTTCTTGTGTTTGGCAATCCACTTACCTGCTTTTATCATTTCCTATTCCTTCTTTCCTGTCCGTCTTTTTATAAGTGTATTCTTTTCATGGAATGTTATACTTCAAAAATGACTAATAGTCAATATTGTTTTTCAGAATTTACATAATTTTAACAAATTGACCTATAGTCATTTTTTAAGAAGCGTTTTTTTGTCACATAGGATATTGACTTTCAGTCACTTTTGTTTACAATATGAAAGGTAAGGGAGGTTTTCATATGGGAAAATTAGAAGCAAATAAAAAAAGAAAAAAAGAAGCTCTCTATAATACTGCCTTTGAGCTTTTTACAACAAAAGGTCTTGCAAAAACTACCATATCAGACATTGTGGCAAAAGCAGGTGTGGCAAAGGGAACTTTTTATTTATATTTTCAGGATAAATATGATATTCGCAACAAGCTGATCTCCCA
>UQJE01000146.1 GCA_900541345.1 uncultured Blautia sp. | reverse complement strand
ACTGCTGGGCTTCCCGATTTGGGGAGACCGTCACAGCATTGGAGCTGGCACCGGAGGGCTATACTTTAGTAGGACGATAAATAATGCGTTCCTAAATTGAAAATAGGTTATCAAAGTCGGTTGCAGAATTTCAAAAAATATTTTTTTGATTCTTTGAAAAACAGTTCCGCTTTGTATCCCTATTTTCTCCTATTGGTAGAGGGAGTAATACTTTTAATACCAAAACAGATTACATAAAGAAAGGAGGATAAGAGAATGTCAAGGACTTCAAAGATTACAGCACTCTATGAGCGTTTATCAAGAGATGATGACCTCAATGGTGAGTCAAATTCAATCACCAACCAAAAGAAATACTTGGAAGATTATGCTCGCAGAAATGGGTTCACGAATATTCGCCATTTTACTGACGATGGTTTTTCGGGTGTGAATTTCAATCGTCCGAGTTTTCAAGAACTGATTAAGGAAGTAGAAGCAGGAAATGTCGCAACGATTATTGTTAAGGATATGAGCCGATTAGGACGAAACTATCTGCAAGTCGGCTTTTATACGGAAGTTCTGTTCCCACAGAAAGATGTCCGTTTTCTTGCAATAAACAACAGTATTGACAGCAACAATGCTTCGGATAATGACTTTGCCCCGTTTTTGAATATAATGAACGAGTGGTATGCCAAAGACACAAGCAATAAAATCAAGGCTGTGTTTGATGCCCGTATGAAAGACGGAAAGCGATGTAGCGGTTCTATTCCCTATGGATATAACCGATTAGCAACCGACAAACAAACGCTTGTCGTTGACCCTGTGGCTTCTGAGGTGGTAAAGCGTATCTTTCTGCTTGCCAACGAGGGCAAAAGTCCGAGAGCAATCGCTGAATTGCTTACCGAAGAAAAGGTTTTAATTCCGGCAGCACACGCAAAGGAATATCACCCCGAACAGTATAATGGAACGAAGTTTTCAGACCCATATACTTGGGGAATGTCAACCATAAGAGCGATTTTGAGCAGACAGGAATATCTTGGTCATACTGTTTTGCGTAAGTCGGTCAGCACCAATTTCAAACTGCACAAAAGGAAAAATACCGATGAAGATGAACAGTATGTATTTTATAATACGCACGAGCCTATCATCTCGCAGGAACTTTGGGACAGCGTTCAGAAGCGAAAGAAACGAGCCAACAGAACAGCGGCAAGAGGAACGCACAGCAATCGTTTAAGCGGTTATCTGTTCTGTGCTGACTGTGGCAGAAGAATGACCTTGCAAACGCATTACAGTAAAAAAGACCGTTCGTTACAGTATTCTTACCGTTGCGGTGGGTATGCCAGCAGAGTAAACTCCTGCACTGCCCATTCGATTAGTGCTGATAATGTTGAAGCCTTGATATTATCGACTGTAAAACGATTATCAAGATTTGTTCTGAATGACGAAGAAGCCTTTGCAAAGGAACTTCAAGTATTGTGGAACGAAAAGCAGACAGAAAAGCCAAAGCACAATAAATCGGAGTTGCAGCGTTTTCAGAAGCGATACGATGAACTGTCAAAACTTATTCGTGGGTTGTATGAAAATCTTGTTTCGGGATTACTGCCCGAAAGACAGTACAAGCAACTAATGAAGCAGTATGATGATGAGCAGGCTGAACTGGAAACGAAAATTGAGGAAATGCAAAAGGAACTGACCGAAGAAAAGGCGAATACGGTTGATATTAAGCATTTCATTTCTTTGATACGCAAGTGCAAAGAGCCGACAGAAATTTCCGATTTGATGTTTGCCGAACTCATTGACAAGATTGTGGTTTATGAAGCAGAGGGTGTGGGAAAAGCAAGGACACAAAAGGTTGATATTTATTTCAACTATGTGGGGCAGGTCGATATTGCCTACACAGAAGAAGAACTTGCTGAAATCAAGGCACAGGAAGAACAGATTGAAATGGAACGACTGGCAAAACAGCGTGAGCGTGAAAAAGTTTACCGAGAGAAGCGAAAGGCGAAAAAACTCGCTGAAAACGGTGGAGAAATCGTAAAAGCAAAGGTATGCCCCCATTGTCAAAAGGAGTTTGTACCTACAAGCAACCGACAGATATTCTGTTCAAAGGATTGTTGCTATCAGGCAAGGCAAGACCAAAAGAAAGCCGACAGAGAAGCAGAAAAAGGAAATCATTATTATCGTCAGCGTGTCTGTGCTGTGTGTGGCAGTACCTACTGGCCTACACACAGTCAGCAGAAATTCTGTTCCGAAGAATGTCAAAAACAAAATCACAACGAAAAATCTTTGGAATTTTACCATAAGAAGCAAAAGGAGAAATCAAAATGCAAAGATTTATTACAGACGAAAGAACCGGTATCCAGTACGAACTCATCGGAGATTATTACTATCCCTGCTTGACGATAGAAAACGAAGAACCGCCCACTCTCACAAAATACGGAAGAATGAGGGAAAGATATTTAAGGGAACACAGGAAAATCTTGTATATCAATCTGCTTACAAGCGGAAAGTTATATGAACACCTTGCCGATATTGATACTTCGGCGTGTGATATGGCGGAGTATCTGATAAAGGAAATGGCAAGAAAGCAGGGTGTGACGGAAGAACTGAAAGGAAAGGATATGATGAAATGGATAGGATTGATGAACAATATCCGAGCCTGTGCAGATGAGATTGTATTGAACGATATTGTGTATTCTTAATAGCATACCAGCCGAAAAGGAACTGCTGTCTTAACGGATGGCAGTTTTTCTTTTTCGGGAAGTATTTAAGAAGTTATTAAGTCGTGAGTATAATCGAAGTGGCTAAGTTGAAAAATTCACAAAAATATGGTACAATACGTCTAAATCAGCGAGATAAATCCGAAGTTGTGGAGGTAAAATATAGATGAATCAAGGTAGAATTATTGTAATCACAGG
>UQJE01000145.1 GCA_900541345.1 uncultured Blautia sp. | reverse complement strand
GAATCCAGATGATCGCCTACCAATTGGATACTCACCCGTTCTTTTTCATTCAGACAATCTGCATTGACAATAAAGAAGGTAAGTTTTGCCGTATAAATCCAACTGCCATCAACTTTGCTGTAAGTTGCATCTGTTTCTTCCAATTCCTGCAAACAGATGTGATACTTTGTAAACGCTGGATTTAAAAGTTCAAAGATATCATCAATCTTTACAAAATCGTAATCTACTTCGTCTGAATAATGCTTTTTTAATAGTTTGGGCATTTCATTTGATATTGCAATCAATTTTTGCTGTAAATTCATCGTTTCTTTGTTTTCCATCCTTTGTCCTCCTATTCTTTTCATTAAGCAGCCTGTTTCTGCTCGGCCATAACATTGTAATACCAGATATTCCTTGCCCCTACCTGATAAATCTCTTCTACATCCCAGATTTTATCTACCCCATACTTTTCTTTCAGACGTTTCCTTTCTTGTCCGGATATCTGACTAAGCGGGTACTTTTCGTTTGTATTTTTTAACACCTCTGCATCGATATGGAAATATTCAAAAACACCTTGTTTCCCTCTAACAACTACGATTACGGTATGATGTACTTTTTCCAACGCATTTCTCAGTATCCTGATTTTTTCAATCCGTTCTGGCTGTTTCTTCAATAAAAGTTGCACTTTACTGTTTACTTCTGTTTCAAAAATCCGGCGCATGGTTTCCCGATGCTGCAGTTCTCTCGCCCAGGCTTTTCCTAATTTTCGAATAACAGTCTTACGCTTTTTTAAATAACGAAAATACAGCCGGTTATCGAACACATACGTTTCTCCATTAAATGCAAATTCCGGTTGTGGAATCAGCTGGTCTGCCACAGATGTTTTTTCAAAGATCACATCTCCTGCAGCCTGTTCGATCAATTCCCGGTATTTCCATGCAACTGCTGCTCTTTCAACTGCGGTAATTGAAATCTCCTTGTTTTCCTTCTCCAGTTTCTTTTGTGCATACTCCTGAACTTTATGTTCCAAACAATGCATACAACCACGTTGGAAGCGGAATTTTTTCCCTTCTGGGATATTTAGCAAAGTACGCAGAGAATATGCAACATCTGTAAATTCAAAAGTCTTCTGGTTAAAAAGTCCGACAAAATCCATGCCCTGATATAAGTGACTAGCTCTATTTTCCATGTCTGGTCCCATATACACAAAAGTAAAACCTCGACTGGAAACCTTAGTAAACACCGCATCTCCTGTCAGAAGAGCTGGATTGTTCTTTTTTCTAAGCCATTTGAAAAATCGTTTTGCAAATGCATTGCCCTTTGCCCACTTTGGTACATTTCTCATATTCTTTTTCTCCTTTTCTGTTTGTTTTTTATACAAATGGAAGACAGTATGAAGATGCCCAATACCGTATCTTTTCCATTGTCTGCTCTTTCTCACATTCCACCCACAGCCACTCCAATAGAAATTCTGTGAGTATTTGCTGTTTCTCCTTATCCATAGTTACAAGTTCTAACCAGAAAGCTTTCATAAACCGATCTTTTTCAGAATCTGTCAATTGACCTAAAATGATTTCCAGCTGCTTTTCTGGTTCTCCTTTGATTTTCCGTATTCTGAAAATACGCTTTCTTCTGCATGTTGGAAGCGTCATAGGACAGGAGAATGCTTCTTTTGCCATATCTACTGCCCACAATTCTTCATCGCCCCATGGTGTGAATAACGACAGCCTGTAGATCCAGTGTGTAACCAGATAGGCCATATTTTTTCTGACTGTCCCTCCACGCCTTTGCAAAGCAGAAAAGATTTTCTGTATTCCCGCTTTCTCTTTACCGGCATTTTTAGCAGAAATCTCTTCTGCAATGGAAACCAGCGTCTTTGCATAATAAATGCCAAGTTCTTTCTTTCCCTTTTTGTAACCCATATTCTTTTCTCCTATATACATGGCAGCCAAATTTTAATTTCTCTAATCCAGGAAAGTTTCGGATTTTTCTTTCCTGCATCCCGAAGCCACCTCATTGCAAATCTGGTAAAATTCTGTTGTAAAGTACGATGTTCCTTCCGAAGTTTTAAGAGAAATTCCTGATACCCATTTACCGCATCTTCTTCCAGATATACGGAAAAAACAGCAGCTACCTCATTTGCATTTAACCCGTTCAGTTCAGGATACTTTCTTGTTTCTCCTTGTTTTTCTTCTAGTACCGGAAACTCTATGTCATGTTCAAAAATTTTTTTCGCAAGTATGACTGATGCTTCGTTTCTTGCATCTGTTGTTGTAAAAGCAGATAATTCCTTCATCCAATTCAGACATAAAAATGTAAACCTGTCACAAACAGGGTATTCAAGTAAGTTCCTACCAACAGATTTTCTATTGTCTGCCCATTCCATTTTATTTCCATACAGTTCTTTCTCCTTTCTTCTGCTGACTCTTAATATACAAGATCACCTGGAATGTCATATTCTCTCCACTTCACACTCAGACATTTGGCAACTTTTTCTTCCAGTTCCACCATAGCTCTACCAGATACCCCTTTACTCTGAGCAAGAAAAAGAATTTCTCCAATCCCACAATACACTTCGTATGCCGTACATGGTACATCACCAAAGGTTGCTTTATAACGATCCACAATCTCTGCAACATTCTTTTTTCCAAACCCTTGTTTTGTCATGATTCCGATTATGGTATTGACCGGATACTCTATGGAAATAGCACACAATTTTTCCACAGTTCCTTTCAATGCATTTTTATAGCATTCGAAGGTCGAAAGCAGATTTTCTGTAAACTGTTGAAATTCTACGGAATTATTATGTCGCATCCGCATATCCGAACCCAATGCAATCTTTCGTTTTCCTTCCATCAGGCTGTAAAAGATATTCGCACCTGATGCTGCTACATCAGAAGATGTAATGCGTATAGTCGCTGTGAGCTTTTCCTTTACCTGCTTTCCATACTTTTCCATGATTTCTTCATACACCTCTTCCAACCGCTTGTCTTCAATCTGCCAAGTTGCTGATACCATAGTCTGGTCTGCATAGCCCTCTAAAAAGGTGCTCTTTTTATACTCTCCGCGTATGTAAACACTGGCAAGCATAAATACTTCTGGTAAGGGATATACTTGATACCCATTTTTTTCCGCAGAGTGTACTGCACGTACCTTTCCTACTGAAACACGAAGTAATGCTTTCCCTTTAGCAACTTTCAGACACTGATTCAATATTTCTGCAAGTACGGCAGGCCTTACATTTGACAATGCTGCACCGCTGATTCGTGCCCTGTTTTCTAAAGTCGAGATTGCAGAACTTCCCAACTGGTAAACTTCTTCAATCTCGACTTTAGAAAACAGG
>UQJE01000144.1 GCA_900541345.1 uncultured Blautia sp. | reverse complement strand
CTGTCATACCGTAGGAAGCAGGACCTGCTGCCATGTTGTCTGGGTGAAGTGTACGTCCTGTACCACCGCCAGATGCAACAGAGAAGTATTTCTTGCCTTTTTCGATACATTCTTTTTTGTATGTTCCTGCTACTGGATGCTGGAAACGTGTCGGGTTTGTAGAGTTACCTGTAATGGAAACGTCAACTCCCTCTTTCCACATAATTGCAACACCTTCCGGAACGCTGTTTGCGCCGTAGCAGTTTACTTTTGCACGAAGTCCTTCAGAGTAGGATTTGCGGAATACTTCTTTTACTTCGTTTGTATATGGATCATACTCTGTCTCAACGTATGTAAATCCGTTGATTCTTGCGATGATCTGAGCAGCGTCTTTTCCAAGACCGTTCAGGATAACACGAAGTGGTTTCTGACGAACTTTGTTTGCTTTCTCAGCGATACCGATAGCACCCTCTGCTGCTGCGAAGGATTCATGACCTGCAAGGAATGCAAAACATTCTGTCTCTTCCTCAAGAAGCATTTTTCCGAGGTTACCATGTCCAAGACCTACTTTACGTGTGTCTGCTACAGAACCTGGGATACAGAAAGCCTGAAGACCTTCACCGATTGCTGCAGCTGCATCTGCTGCTCTCTTGCAGCCTTTTTTAATTGCGATTGCAGCACCTACAATGTAAGCCCAGCAAGCGTTTTCAAAACAGATTGGCTGAATGCCTTTAATCTGGTCGTATACATTTAAGCCTGCATCTTTTGTGATTTTCTCTGCTTCTTCAAGGGAAGCAATGCCATAACTATTTAAAACAGAATTGATTTTGTCAATTCGTCTCTCGTATGATTCAAATAAAGCCATTTCCCGTTACCTCCTCATCAAATTATTCTTTTCTCGGGTCAATAATCTTAACAGCATCAGCTACACGGCCATACTGACCTTTTGCTTTTTCCCATGCAGTGTTCGGGTCATCGCCTTTTTTGATGAAGTCGGTCATTTTGCCAAGGCTTACGAACTGGTAACCAATAATTTCGTCATCTGCGTCAAGCGCAATACCTGTTACATAGCCTTCTGCCATTTCCAGGTAACGAGGTCCTTTTTTCAGAGTTCCGTACATAGTACCAACCTGGGAACGAAGTCCTTTACCAAGGTCTTCAAGGCCAGCACCTACCGGAAGTCCATCCTCAGAGAATGCAGACTGTGTACGTCCGTAAACGATCTGAAGGAAAAGCTCTCTCATTGCAGTATTGATTGCATCACAAACAAGGTCTGTGTTCAGTGCCTCCATTACAGTCAGTCCCGGAAGAATCTCAGAAGCCATAGCTGCGGAATGTGTCATACCGGAACATCCGATTGTCTCAACCAGCGCCTCCTGGATGATACCCTCTTTTACGTTCAGAGTCAGCTTACATGCACCCTGCTGTGGAGCACACCAGCCAACACCGTGTGTAAGACCGGAAATATCTTTGACTTCTTTTGCCTGTACCCATTTCGCTTCTTCTGGAATTGGAGCAGCGCCATGATGAACGCCCTGTGCAACTGGGCACATTTCTTCTACTTCGCGTGAATAAATCATTTTAAAACTCCTTTCAAGTATAGATTGACTTATAATGTTGTTAAAATGAACCTAACAACCTATGTTTATTTTCTCACAAAATCCGCCGTTCGTCCAGTCATATTTTGCAAAAACAAGAAAAAAACTGCAGATATTTTTCCTTTTATGGAAATCTGCGGCATCTTGTGATAGAATACATCTATATTTTTGTTAAAAGGAGAATTTTATGTCCAATCATACACCTGATTCTTTTCTTCCAAAAAAATGTCGTATTTTAAGTGGCAGCGCCTTAAAAATGATCGCTATGATGACGATGCTTATCGACCACACGGGAATGGCCATTCTAAGCCAGCTCCCAGAGGCACAGATTCCGCTTTTTTCTTTTCTGGGAAATCCCGTTTCCCTTTACCGGCTTTCCAGAGATATTGGCAGAGTAGCCTTCCCCATCTTCTGCTTTTTGCTGGCAGAAGGATTTCTGCACACAAAAAATCGTTTCCGCTATGGAAGAAATTTACTTTTGTTTGCGATACTTTCTGAGTTGCCCTGGAATTATATTCACACAAATACATTCTTCTACGAAAAACAAAATGTGTTTTTTACACTATTCATCGGGTATCTTGGTTTTTGCGCAATAGAATATTTTCGTGAAAAACAGACGCTTCAGCTTTTCTCTATTTTGGGACTTTTCGGAATTTCCTTTTTCTTTCAGGCAGATTATGGCTGGAAGGGCTTCATATTCCTTCTGATTATGTACACGCTTCATAAAGAAAGAACAGCCCAGGCAATTATCGGGAGCTGCTGGCTTTCTTACGAATGGAAAGCCTGCTTCGCCTTCCTTTCTATTAATATGTATAACGGAAAAAGAGGTTTTATAAAAGGAAAAGGAGCAAAATACTTTTTTTACGCATTTTACCCCTTACATCTTTCCTTATTAATTTTTATACGACAATATCTATCCTAAGAAACAAATTACCAGAGTGTAATCTTTTACTGTTTCCTGATAACTTCTTCTCTATTCTTATAAATACTGTCTGCGGGAACGCAACCGCGGACAGAAGAGAGAGGATAGACGTTCGTATTTCTTCCAATTACTGTTCCCGGATTTAAAACAGATCCGCATCCCACCTCTACATTATCGCCAAGCATTGCGCCAAATTTCTTCAGGCCTGTCTCCACTTTTTCTTCTCCGTCTTTTACAATAACCAGTTTTTTGTCTGATTTTACATTGGAACAGATAGAGCCTGCGCCCATATGGGATTTATATCCAAGGACAGCATCTCCCACATAATTATAGTGTGGAACCTGAACCTTATTAAAAAGAACGGCATTTTTAAGTTCTGTAGAATTGCCGACCACGGCTCCTTCTCCGATAATGGCCTTTCCTCTGATAAAAGCACAGTGACGAATTTCTGCATCTTTTCCAATAATAACCGGTCCGTTAATGCAGGCTGTCGGCGCCACCTTTGCTGTTTTTGCAATCCAGATGTCGCCTTCCCTGTATTCATACTCTTCCGGATCCAGAGTATTTCCAAGTTTTACAATAAAATCTCCAATTTCCGGAAGAACTTCCCATGGATATGTTTTTCCTTCAAATAATTCTGCCGCTATAGTCTCTTTCAGGTTCAAAAGATTCTCGATTGTATAATCTTTCATCATTTCTTTTTTCCTCCTCGTTTTGCATTCGCTGCCTTACCAGGATAATTGGTGGCCGCAGCGTCAAAAAACTGACGCAGAGCATACTGGTAATTGCTTTCCTCGACCTGCCGTGTACGAAGTCTCACAAAACGCTCCAGTTTATCCATATATTCCTGTTCTGTAATACTTCCCTCCGCCACATAATTCAGCCCTTTTTCCCAGCTTGCTGTAAGTTCCGGGTTTAA
>UQJE01000143.1 GCA_900541345.1 uncultured Blautia sp. | reverse complement strand
ACAAAATCCTGAAATGGATTGAATACAACTTTGCACCGGGGTCTGTGAAAGTAATTTTTAATGAACGCAATACGGCGCTCATTAAGGATGAAACTGGAGCAACTGCCATCCTCAATTGTGCAGAAGATGGAATTGTTTATTTAACAGACGCGGAGTAAGGAGGAAGTTATGAAACGTAACATTATTTTATCCATCATTATTGGTGGATTAGCAACCTATTTACCATTTTGGCGGTGGACAGACACTTTTACCCAGATTACAGGCGCCGGTGCAATTGCTATAGTAGCATTTTACATACTGTTGGCAACAGAAAAAGCCCCAGGAGCGGCAACTCACTAAGGGGCTAAAAATAATAAGAACAGCCTTATTGTAAGGCAGAATGAAAGGAAAATCAAGATGGTAAAAGCATTTACCGTGATAGATGGTAAAAACCATAAAGAATGGCTGAAAAACCGTACATATGGTATAGGTGGTTCAGATGCTTCCGCTATCGTCGGAATGAATCCTTACAAAACCAACATAGAGCTTTTTGAGGAGAAAACCGGGAGGAGGATTCCAGAAGACATTTCCCAGAAACCTTATGTACAGTATGGAACCAGGGCAGAACCATTAATACGGGAATTATTTAAGTTGGATTATCCGGAGTACCAGGTGTCCTATTATGAAAATCGTATACTGAGAAGTACGGCATATCCGTTTCTCCAGGCATCCTTGGATGGAGAACTTCTGGATCAGGAAGGACGGAAGGGGATTTTGGAGATCAAAACCACAAATATCCTGCAGTCCATGCAGTACGAGAAATGGAAGGACCGGATACCGGATAATTATTATATCCAAATCTTACATTATCTTCTGGTGACCGGATATGAGTTTGTGGTTCTCCGGGCGCATTTAATCAGCATGTGGGATAGAGATAAGCGCACAACGGTAAAACACTATTTCATCGAGCGTTCAGAGGTTTTGGCGGATTTAGAAATGTTGCTACAGGAAGAAAAGAAATTTTGGCAATATGTAGAGAGCGGAAGGAAACCACCTCTCATATTGCCGGAGATATAAGGAGGAAAAGACATGGAATTAATGATACAGGCATTGGAGACAGGAAACTGTATTCCGGAAATCAAATGGAATTACGAAGAAATCAAGCAGTATGCCATAGAAAAGGCAGAAGAGTACAAAAGCATTGCTTATACAGATTCTGATGTGGCAGCCATGAAAAAGGACAGGGCAGACATTAACCGTTTTATCAATGCCCTGGATGCAGAAAGAAAGAATAAGAAGCAGGAATACATGGCTCCGTATATGGTATTTGAGAAGCAGGTAAAAGACGCCTTGCTTCCTCTTCGGGAGGCGGCTGATGTTATTACGCAGGGATTAAATGAGATCGAGCAGCAGTACCGGAATGAAAAACTGGAAAAAATGCAGGTTCTTTACCAGAAGTACGCAGGAGATCTGCAGGACCTGGTTCCATTTCCCAAAACTGTGAGGGAAGAGTATTACAAAAGGGCTTTTACCGATAAAAAACTGGAGCAGGCATACATAGACCTTTTTGACAAGATTCGGGAAGATCTTTCTGCACTGGAGGAACTTCCGGAGAGATTCCGGGACAAAGCGGCGCTTCGGTATGTGGAATCCTTTAGCTTATCGGAAGCACTCCGTGAGGGGAAACGTCTGGAAGAGATTGAGAAAGAAATGGAAGAAAGACGAAAGAAACAGGAAGAAGAAAGACAGCGCAGGGAAGCAGAAGAGGCCGCCAGAAAAGCAGAGGAAGCTGTACAACAAGCGGAAAAGAAAAGCATTCCTTCGGAAGATGTCACAGAGACAAAGCCGGCAGAAGCAGTAATGCCGGATAGAACGGAAACACAGGTTCAGGAAGAAGTGATGTGTTTGGATTTCCGGGTGTGGGGAACAAGGCAGCAGCTGATGGCACTGAGAAATTATCTTATTGAAAATGGAATACAGTTTGGAAAGGTGGAATAAACAATGGCAGTAAATAACAGTTTGGCAAACAGGCAGACAGAAACAGGGCTGACAGCCTATTTAACACAAGATGCAGTAAAGAAACGGATTAATAGCGTAGTAGGCGGAAAGAACGGGACAAGGTTTATTTCCAGTATTATTTCTGCAGTGCAGACAACCCCGGCTCTTCAGGATTGTACAAATAGCAGTATTTTATCCGCGGCTCTTTTGGGGGAAGCGCTAAACCTCTCCCCTTCCCCACAGTTGGGGCAGTTTTATATGGTTCCATTCGATAATAAGAAAAAAGGCGTAAAAGAAGCTCAGTTTCAGCTTGGGTATAAAGGATATATCCAGTTGGCAGAGCGTTCCGGATATTATAAGAAGCTGAATGCTTTCGCCATTAAAGAAGGGGAATTAATCCGGTACGACCCGTTGAACGAGGAAGTTGAAGTTGAGCTGATTGAAGACGATGTTGTCCGGGAAGAAACTCCGGCAATGGGATATTACGCTATGTTCGAATACGAAAATGGTTTCCGAAAAATCATGTACTGGTCCAAGAAAAAAATGCTTTCTCATGCAGAGAAATATTCCCAGGCATTTAAAAGAAATGGAGGAGCAAAGTCACTGGAACTTCTGGAGCAGGGGAAAATTCCGGAGAAAGACCTTTGGAAATATTCTTCCTTTTGGTTTAAGGATTTTGATGGTATGGCACAGAAGACTATGCTGCGCCAGCTCATCAGTAAATGGGGAATTATGAGTATTGACCTCCGTACAGCGTTTGACAAGGATATGTCTGTTATCCATGAAGATGGCACCGCAGAATATGTGGAGAATGAAGAGACAGTGGAAAACGTAGTTGTAGAACAGGAAATGCAGGAAGTAGATACGCACGCTCCGAAAAAAACCTCGGAGAACCATTTAGAAGAGACTTCCGGTACACAACAGATGTCTATGGAAGAGGCATTTTTTCATTAATGTTAATGGTGCTTTCTTTTAAGAGGGCATGAAATATATCACAAATACATAAGCCCCATACCTTCTGTTAAAGGTGTGGGGCGGAAAGGAGCAGAAATGCAGCACATTAATATGGAGGAATTTGCAAACGGAGCCTTCACCCAGCAGATCAACCGGGAACTTGAAAATGTCACCCGGAATATCCAGGATCCAAACACAGACGCCACGGCGAAACGGAGGATTACCGTTGTCATTGAATTTAAACCCAATGAAGCAAGAAATTTTGTTACAACGGGGGTACAGGCAAAATCTACACTGGCGCCGGCTCTTGGCGCAGTAACAGCGCTGAATATGGGCAAGAATCTGAAAACCGGGGAAGTAGAGGCTGTAGAAATTGGAAATCAGATTCCGGGACAGATGTCTATTTCGGAAGTGGAGACAGAATCTGATGAAACGAAATCTATGGAAGGTATGAAAAAACTGGTGGATCCGTCAACTGGGGAAATCTACGAATCCACAGATAATGTAATTGATTTAAGGAGCGCCAGAAGGGCATAAGAAAGGAGAACAGG
>UQJE01000142.1 GCA_900541345.1 uncultured Blautia sp. | reverse complement strand
TGTAGGCTCTATATAAAATTCTCCTGTAAATCCGTCTACAGAAGGCGCGGTAGACGGATTTACAGGAGAATTTTATATAGAGCCTACAGAAGAAGTGAAAACTTCGATTCAGACAAAAATTGAAGAAGAAAAAGAAAAACGTGCGCTTCTTCAAACCTTAAAAGGAAAAGAGAATGTGACAAAGAGCGGAAAGACAATTAAGCTTTTTGCAAATATCGGAAGTGTTTCTGATATGGGATACGTTCTTGAAAACGACGCAGGAGGAATCGGTCTTTTCAGAAGTGAGTTCCTCTACATTGGAAGAAATGAGCTTCCGGGAGAAGAAGAGCAGTTCCAGGCATACAGACAGGCAGTACAGAATATGGCTGGCAAAAAAGTCATTATCCGTACCCTGGATATCGGAGCGGACAAGCAGGCGGATTACCTTCAGATTCCGCAGGAGGAAAATCCTGCTCTTGGATACAGAGCAATCCGTATCTGTCTGACACAGCCTGAAATTTTCAAGGTTCAGCTCCGCGCGCTGTTCCGTGCTTCCGCATACGGAAATCTGTCCATCATGTATCCGATGATTACTTCTGTTGAGGAAGTGGAGCAGATTCAGCAGATTGTTTGTGAAGTGAAGCAGGAACTGAAGGAAGCGGGAATTCCGTATAAGGATGTAGAAGAAGGTGTTATGATCGAGACACCGGCTGCTGTTATGATTAGTGATGATCTTGCAAAAATGGTGGATTTCTTCAGCATTGGAACAAACGATCTGACGCAGTACACACTTGCGATTGACCGTCAGAATGAAAAACTGGATCCGTTTTACAAACCGCATCACAAGGCAATCCTTCGAATGATCAAAATGGTCGTTGACAATGCGCATAAAGAAGGAAAATGGGCTGGAATCTGCGGCGAGCTGGGAGCAGATCCGGAGCTTACAGAAACATTTGTAAAGATGGGAGTAGACGAGCTTTCCGTAGCTCCGTCTATGATTTTAAAGCTTCGTAAGATTATCAGAGAAATGGAATAGGAGTAAGGCATGAAGTATATTCGTGAGCATAAAAAGGCCTCGGTTATAATTGCTCTTGCTGCAATTGTTCTCCTGGCATTTCTGGGATTACAAAGAAAAAATGCAACTTCTCAGTCTGTGTTTGATACCCTTAAGGATGCTCCGAGAGGGGAAGCGATTGAAGAGAATAAGTACTATTCCGGTCAGCTTACACAGAGAGAATATGAGGATTATGAATTTCTGAGACAGAAAATGGAAAATCTGGAGGGCGGAGTCCTGACTCTGCCAAATCCTCTAAGTGGAAAAGAATACCAGCGTATTCTTACTGCTCTGGAATACGAAGGAAATAATTATTTTTATGGATTTGTAGATATTCCCATGACAGAGGATGGAGTTTATGTTTTCCACAAAGATAAAGATCCGTTTCGCCTGGTGGATCAGAAAATAGCAAAGGTTGTGCTGTTTTTATCCTGTGCGGAAGGGATTGAGCTTTTCGGACAGTTTGCAGATGACGGAACACTTATCAATATAGAGGAAATACAGAAAGGTTTTTCTGTAAATGATGAGGAAAAAGTAAAGAAAATCCGTGAAATGCAGGAAGAAACAGAAAAAGTCATGGATGAGATCATCGCCGGAATACCGGAGAATGCAGGAGATAAAACAACTGCTGACTATTTCCGCAAATGGCTGGACGAAAACGTGAAGCTTGCAGATGATGCCGCACAGAAGGCTCAGGAGCTTGACGATATGGGAGATATGCTGGAGCAGGTATATCCTTATAACCATCTGGCTGCTCTGAACGGAAAAAAAGCAAGTATCCTGGGATACGGAAAGATTTTTTCCGAGCTTTGCAGGAGAGCGGGGATTGAATCTCATGTGGTGATGGGAACATGGAACAGCCAGTGGACAGCCGGGGACACATACGTTTTATGTGAGACTGTAATAGACGGACAGAAAGTGTATGTAGATGCCAGCGGAGCGAAATCAAAGGCGCTTGCCGGCAACCGGTATCTCACAGAAAAAGAGGCGATAAGCCGTATGACGTTTGTTGATTATTTTGACTATAAATAAGGAGGAGAGAGAATGTTTGGTTTTCTTAAGAAAAAACAGGATGACGGATATATGCTGGGTTCACCGGCAAAGGGAAAGGCGGTAGACTTAAAAGAAGTAAACGACCCGACCTTTAATTCCGGAATGCTTGGACAGGGTGTTGCAGTTATCCCGTCAGAAGGAAAAATTTATGCACCGGCAGACGGAGAGATTGCAATGGTATTTGATACGCTTCATGCAGTAAGCTTAAACGCATCAAACGGAGCAGAAATTCTTGTTCACGTAGGTCTTGATACAGTAAGCTTAAAAGGAAAAGGATTCAAAGCACATGTGCAGGCCGGAGATAAAGTGAAAAAAGGCGATTTAATGCTGGAAGCCGACCTTGAGTTCTTAAAGAGCGAAGGCTTTGACATTATTACACCTGTACTTGTATGCAATACAGACGATTACGCATCTGTAGAGGCTCTTTCCGGAAAAGATGTAGAGCCGGGTGATGACGTAGTAAGAATCAAAGCAAAATAATAATGGATTTTAGACCGGTCTCTCCGGTATAAAATAAATGATGAGGGGTGTTTTGCAGTCTTCATTGTGTTTGAAAAAAGGGATTAAGAGAAGGAAAGAGGAGGAAATCAAATTATGATGAAGTATCTTCAGAGATTGGGTAAATCTCTTATGCTTCCGGTTGCTTGTCTTCCGGTTGCAGCTATTCTTCAGGGAATCGGTTACTGGATCGACCCTACTGGCTGGGGTGCAAACAATGTAATCGCAGCATTCTTATTAAAAGGCGGCGGATGTCTGATTGACCAGATGCCAATTCTTTTCGCTATCGGTGTTGCTGTTGGTATGTCCGATGACAACGACGGTACAGCAGGTCTTGCAGGACTTGTTTCCTGGATCATGACAACTACACTTCTTTCTACAAGCGTTGTATCTATGCTTACAAAAACAGCAGTAGAAGAAGTTGACCCTGCATTTGCAAAAACACAGACACAGTTCATCGGTATTCTTTGTGGTCTTATTGCAGCAGCTTGCTACAACAAATTTAAGAACACAAAACTTCCGGATGCATTCTCCTTCTTCAGTGGAAAGAGATGTGTTGCCATCGTTACAGCAGGTGCATCCCTTGTATCCAGCTTTGTTCTGTTCTTTGTATGGCCAATCGTTTACAATGCACTTGTTGCATTAGGTGAGTTCATTATGAACCTTGGACCGGTAGGTGCTGGTATTTACGGTTTCTTCAACCGTTTGCTTATCCCGTTCGGTCTGCACCACGCACTGAACTCCGTATTCTGGTTTGACGTTGCAGGAATCAATGATATTGCGAAATTCTGGGGCAACGCAGAAGGCGGTATCCTTGGACAGACTGGTATGTACATGTCCGGTTTCTTCCCGGTTATGATGTTCGGTCTTCCGGCAGCAGCTCTTGCTATGTACCACACAGCAAAAGACACAAAGAAAAAA
>UQJE01000141.1 GCA_900541345.1 uncultured Blautia sp. | reverse complement strand
TGCGCTTTACGCATAAGACATTTGGTGGATTTATCAGTGGAAAAATTCTGGATTCTGCCATTATTGGTGTTCTTTGTTATATTGGAGTAACGCTTATGGATATGCCGTATGCCGTTCTTATCAGCGTAATCGTGGGCGTGACAAATGTAATTCCGTTTTTCGGTCCATATTTAGGAGCAATCCCATGTATTTTGCTGATTCTTTTTATAGATCCTTTAAAGAGTCTTTATTTTGCTTTGTTTATCCTTGTGCTGCAGCAATTCGACGGCAATATCCTTGGGCCGAAAATTTTGGGGGATTCCACAGGTCTTTCCAGTTTCATGGTAATTGTGGCAATTATGATAGGAGGCGGCTTGTTCGGTATTCCGGGAATGATTATCGGCGTTCCTGTATGTGCAGTAATTTACGCAGCGATATGGAATCTCATCGGTCATTCTCTGAAGGGAAAGGATATGCCGGAAGCAGAAGAGGAGTATCTGGAAATCGACTGTTTGGATCCGGCAACAAGAAAACCTCTTCCATTAAAAAAAGAAGTAAAACCTGCAAAAGAGAAAAAAGAACCGGATGGATTTTTTGTAAAACTCTGGAATGCCCTTGTTAAGTTTCTTCTTGCACTGTGGCTGATTTTAAAAGAAAATATTATGAAGATTATCGAAAAGATCAAAAAAGGAGGCAAAAAGTGAAACTTGTAATACAGCGTGTTAATCATGCAGAGGTAAAGGTAGCTGGAGAGGTGACAGGAAGCATTAACAAAGGCTTCCTCGTCCTTCTTGGAGTAGGAAAAGAGGACACAAGGGAGATTGCGGATAAATATCTGAAAAAGATGCTTGGACTTCGGATTTTTGAAGATGAAGCAGGAAAAACAAATTTATCCCTTGCAGATGTGAATGGCGAACTTTTAATTGTTTCTCAGTTTACTTTATATGCAAACTGTAAAAAGGGAAATCGTCCAAGCTTTATTGAAGCCGGCGCTCCGGATCAGGCAAATGAGCTTTATGAATATATGATTGCTCAGGCAAAAAAATCGGTTCCTGTTGTGCAGCATGGAATTTTTGGTGCAGATATGAAAGTTTCTCTTGAAAATGACGGTCCGTTTACCGTAATTCTGGATGAATCCATTCTTTAAGAATGGGGCATCCAGGTACAGATACATCTATACGACAAACCATAGTTTTTCAAATAGATATAGATAAATAAAAAGGAGGCTGCTTCTTATGATGGATTATTTGGATAAAAAGGTAACTTATAAAGAACAAAATGATATTCAAAATACATTAAAGCTTCGTGAAGTTTTAAATACACTTCCCGATTTCTGCAGGGATTATTTCCGCGCCATTGACACAACGACTACAACAAAAACAAGAATTTCCTATGCGTATGATATTCGCATCTTTTTTCAGTTTCTTCTCGATACAAATCCAGCGTTTAAGGATCATACCCTCCGAGATTTTAAGGTTGATGTTCTGGATCAGATCAAGGCTGTCGATCTCGAGGAATACATGGAATATTTAAAGGTTTATCAGTCTAAAGATAAAACGGAAACAAACGGCGAACGTGGACTAAAAAGAAAGATTTCCGCTCTTCGAAGCTTTTATGCTTACTATTATAAACGGGAACTGATACATACTAATCCTACGGTTTTGATTGACGTTCCGAAAATACATCAGAAAACAATTGTTCGCCTGGATACAGATGAAGTTGCCATGCTTCTTGATTATATTGAGCACTGCGGAGAATCTTTAAGCGGCCAGAAACGTGTTTATTACGAAAAAACAAAGGAACGGGATCTTGCCCTTGTAACTCTTCTTTTAGGAACGGGAATCCGTGTTTCTGAGTGTGTGGGACTTGATATAGAAGATGTGGATTTTAAAAATAACGGAATTCGTGTCACGCGAAAAGGTGGAAATGAAATGATTGTCTATTTTGGAGATGAGGTTGCAAAAGCGCTTAAAAACTATCTGGAAGTGCGAAGTGGAATTACTCCCATAGCCGGTCATGAACACGCTCTCTTCTATTCTACTCAGCGACGCAGAATGGGTGTGCAGGCAGTAGAAAATCTTGTAAAGAAATACGCGAGGGAAATTACGACTACAAAAAAGATTACGCCTCATAAGCTTCGCAGTACCTACGGTACTGCCCTTTATCAGGAAACAGGTGATATTTATCTCGTTGCAGATGTTCTGGGGCACAGAGACGTAAATACAACGAAAAAACATTATGCAGCCATTGATGATAACCGAAGACGCAAGGCAGCTACTGCGGTAAGGCTGCGGGAAGATTAAAAAATAGACAGGGGATTACAAAATATTTGTAGTCCCCTGTATTTTATTATCGTATGTAATTTATTTTATAAGGCGACACTGATTTTGTCCTGGAAATCTTCCGGTACATCCTCTTTGTCAAGAGACATACTAACAACAAATTTTACATTAAATTGCTCTCCCACTTCTGTAAGGTGTGCCAGTGCCTCAGAAATCTCTTCTTTTTCTGTGAGCTTTGCAGTTGTTAAAAAGCTGTCCAGATAAATCTGCTCTAAATCGTGATCTTGAGAAATAATACCGCATACAAAACCTACGAATTCATCTGCATTTTTAATAGGATATGCAGAAACATCGATAAGACGGATTTTGTTGTTAAGCTCATACATATGCTTTGTGCTCTTGTCTAAGTAAACAATGCTGCCGTTGGCATCTTTAATCGCTCCGTTTACTCTGTCTAACAGTACTTTTGTTTTGCCTTTGCCTTTCTTTCCTACAATCAGTTCAACCATGATGTTTTCCTCCTTAGACACATATGATATTAAATTTTAACCAAAAACATGATTTAATATGTTTCAATTATAGTGCATTTTATCATAAAATTCAATGCCTATTTGAGAAAAAATATAACTTTTTTATAGAAAAATTGCTATTTAATGGTGAACTGGACTTAAAACCCCCGATGGCGCAGACTGATAACAGTCAAAACCATCGGGGGTTCTTTATTCAGGTAACTATATTCAGAATTTTGATGTAATTAAACACTGTTAATATTCTGCAAAAGTGAACTCATTTGCTGATACAAGAGTTCTTTGGTAGATGCCCCCATTACAATAGATATGAATGGTTTGCCATAAGCATTCTGGCTTAATAAAGCAAGACAGTTTCCCGCAAGATTCGTAGTACCTGTTTTTCCGCCCAGGATTGTTACGTCCTTTGGTGCAGTTGCCTCTCCTGTAAGGTAATGGTCCGTGGCTTCCAGGGTGGTAGAAGCCTCGCTTCCATCCTGATGATTATAGGTAACCGTATAAGAAGGAAGCTGAGTAATCTCTGTAAATTCCGGGTATTTTAAAGCCTCTTTGAGCATGAGATAAATGTCGTAAGGTGTTGTGTAATGACTTTCGTTCTGAAGGCCGTGAGGGTTTGTAAAATGCGTTCCTGTGCAGCCAAGAGAGGCAGCATAAGAATTCATCATATTTACAAAATTTTCTGTAGAGCCCCCCACATGAGTTGCAATGGCAGAGGCTGCGTCATTTCCGGAAT
>UQJE01000140.1 GCA_900541345.1 uncultured Blautia sp. | reverse complement strand
ACAGATTGATATGGAGCTTTCTTTTGTAGATGTAGACGATGTAATTGATGTAAACGAGAGATACCTTGCATTCCTTTTTAAAGAAGTGCTTGGAATTGAAGTAAAACTGCCGATTGAAAGAATTACATGGCAGGAGGCGATGGACCGCTTTGGTTCTGACAAACCGGATATGCGTTTCGGAATGGAGCTTCATGATGTAAGTGATATTGTAAAAGATTGCGGTTTTGCAGTATTTACAGGAGCACTTGAAAATGGCGGAAGCGTACGTGGTATCAACGCAGAAGGACAGGGTGCGATGCCGCGTAAGAAGATTGACAAACTGGTAGAGTTTGCAAAAGGCTACGGAGCAAAAGGTCTTGCTTACATTGCCATTGCAGAAGACGGTACAAGAAAATCTTCTTTTGCCAAATTTATGACAGAGGAAGAGATGGACGCTCTTGTAGCTGCAATGGAAGGAAAGCCGGGAGATCTTCTTCTCTTTGCTGCAGATAAAACAAAGCTTGTGTATGATGTGCTTGGAGCGCTTCGTCTTGAGCTTGCAAAACAGATGGAAATTCTTGATAAAAATGAATACCGTTTTGTGTGGGTAACAGAATTCCCGCTTCTTGAGTGGAATGAGGAGGAAAATCGTTTCACAGCTATGCACCACCCATTTACTATGCTTATGGAAGAAGACCTTCCGCTTCTTGATACAGATCCGGGTAAAGTACGTGCAAAGGCATACGACATCGTATTAAATGGAAATGAAATTGGTGGAGGAAGTGTACGAATCCATCAGAATGATATTCAGGAAAAAATGTTTGAGGCTCTTGGATTTACAAAAGAGGCTGCCTATGAGCAGTTTGGCTTCCTTCTGGACGCTTTCAAATATGGAGTTCCGCCTCATGCAGGACTTGCTTATGGTCTTGACCGTCTTGTGATGTTGATGGCTAAGGTGGACAGTATTCGTGACGTTATTGCTTTCCCGAAGGTAAAAGATGCGTCCTGTCTGATGACAAAAGCACCGCAGCCGGTAGATGAGGCACAGTTAAAGGAACTTGGTCTTGACGTAAATGAGACAGAAGAAGAATAATATATGAAAAAATTCAGCAAAAAAGAAATTTTTTCCATTCCCAATATTATGGGATATTTCCGGATTCTTCTGATTCCGGTATTCTGCTATCTCTATATTACGGCAGAAAGTGAAAAGGATTATATGTGTGCGGCTTTTGTAGTGTTGATTTCCAGTCTGACGGATTTATTCGATGGAAAAATTGCCAGGCGCTTCAACATGATAACAGAGCTTGGAAAAGCGCTTGACCCTGTCGCTGACAAACTTACACATGCCGCTCTGGCAGTGTGTCTTGCGACAAGGTATCCGCTTATGTGGCTTTTGATTGCGCTTATGTTAATAAAAGAAGGATATATGGGAATTATGGGCATTATTTTCCTGAGAAAAGGAAAGATGCTTAATGGAGCCATGTGGTTTGGAAAAGTATGTACCGCTCTTTTGTTTGTCGGGCTTCTTGTACTTTTCTTATTCCCTGCTCTTCCGGAAATGTTTGTAAATATCCTGATTGCAGTTATGATGATTGTGATGGCAGTCACCCTTTTCTTATATATTCCTGTTTTTCGTAAAATGAAAGAGGAAAAATAAGCTGAGAAGGAGGGTAAGCCGTGTTTCATACCATTTTATTTATTATTTACATTCTGATGATTCTGACTGTGATTTTTATAGAACGGAAAAGCCCTACAGAAGCGCTTCTATGGGTGTTTATAATGATTTGCCTTCCGTATGCAGGAACGATTCTTTATCTTGTTTTTGGAAGTACAGCGGCAATAAAGCTGACGGCATTTTTAAGAAAAAGAAGACTTCAGAAGAATCCTTCCGGGTTCATGCTGACAGAAACGTCTGACATAAAAGAAAATATGCTGTCAGAGGAAGACATGCAGGTAATCCGATTTAATTCCACATATAATGGAAGCCGTCTCACCTGCTGCGATAAGGCAGAGTTTTTAACGAATGGGGAAAGCCATTATAAAAGGCTGTTTCAGGACATTCAAAATGCAAAACAGAGCATATATATAGAATTTTACACCATTCATCATGATGTAGTAGGAGAAAAGCTGGTAGAACTTCTTACACAGAAAGCAAAAGAAGGCGTAGATGTGTGGGTGATGTGCGATTTTATTGCAAATCTCTCTACTCCACAGAAAATGTTTCGCCCGCTTACAGAAGCAAACGGAAAGGTTATCCGTGTGAAACCGTATTTCACCCATTACAGAAGTCACAGAAAGATTGTATCTATAGACCATCAGATTTCCTACATTGGCGGAATGAATATTGGAAAACAGTACGCTAATATGGATAAAAAGAAAAATCCCTGGAGAGATACCCAGGTTCGTCTGGAGGGAGCATGTACTTCTGTTCTTGATGAATATTTTCTTACAGACTGGCTTTGCGCAGTAAGAAAAAGAGATTGGGACAGCACCATTTCCTATATTTGTAAACTGAATCCACAGAAATATAAGAAATCGGATTCGCTGTGCCAGTTTATTACAGGAGGTGCAGATACAGATAAGGAGTCTGTAAAAATGTGCTACCTCAGTATGATACGAAGCGCAAAAAAGACTATACGCATTCAGTCCCCGTATTTTATTCCGGATTCCTCTGTGCTGGACGCGCTGAAAACAGCGGCAGCGGCGGGCGTGAAAATCAGGCTTATGATTCCGGGAGTGAAGGCAAGCTTTTTTCTGGATCCTGTTACAAATTATTTTTGCGGACAGCTTCTGGAATATGGAATGGAGGTATATAAATACAAAGGCTACATCCATGCCAAGACTATGGTAATCGATGAAGAGCTTTGCTGCATAGGATCAGTTAATATGGATATGAGAAGCCTTATGGTGGACGATGAGATATGCGGCGTTTTTTATTCCAATGAGCTTGTGAAACAATACAGGGAAATTTTTGAAAAGGATATTTTGCACTGCAATCCATATACGTTGGAAATGTTTCAGGGCAGAACGCAGAAAGAGAAGTTTATGGCAAGTATTTTTCTGCTGTTTGCACCTCTTATGTAAAAAGACAGAAACCGGAGAGACTGTATTCTCCGGTTTCTGTCTTTTTGTAAAAAATTATTCGCTGTTTTCCTCTGATACGGGAGAGGTGACAAGTGTTCCGAAAATTGCGTTTCCAAGTTCTGCGCTTGCATCTTTCAGCTTCCAGGAAGCACCGTCATTTACAAGGTGGAAAACTGCAGAAGCAGTGATGGTATCCTCATTTTTTTCGATGGTTTCCAGAAGAAGTTCATAGGATTTCAGGTATCGCTTTTCCGAACCGTCGATTACAGCGTCTGCAGATGAAAGATAATCGTTCAGTTTTTCGTGGTAACTATCTAAAATACTGTCGCTGTCGAAAGTGGTGATCTCTGCTTTTACAGAAGCGGTATAGCCGTTTACTGTACTTTCTGTGATTTTGTAATTGAAGTTTGTATGTATCTGTTCTACAAGTGCAGAAGCGATAGCGCTTCTGGCACTGTCTCCGCTTGCAAGGAGACTTTCAATGCCGAG
>UQJE01000139.1 GCA_900541345.1 uncultured Blautia sp. | reverse complement strand
GGGAAGAGTTCTTGTGGTGGATCATATCGACCATGCCATTGCCATTGGGAGAAAATACAGGCATACGATGCGAATGGTAACAATAGAGGGAGAATCCTTAAGTCCTGGTGGTTCCATGACAGGAGGCGCTTTTCGAAATAACAGCAATCTCCTCGGAAGAAAAAGAGAGATTGAAGAACTGGAAAAGAAAGTGCGTTCTCTGAAAACGGAATTAGAAGAAATGCAGAAGTCCATTGACGAGAGCAGAAGTAAAAGAAATGTGATTCGCGATACGATTGCAGATTTTAAAGAAAAGCTGCGCCTTCAGTATATAGAACAGAATACTGCAAAAATGAGTATGAATCAGCTTGAGGAAAAAAACGAGCAGATTCAGAGAGGGTATCTGCAGGTGCAGAGGGATCAGATGGATATGCAGAGACAGGTACGTGAGGTTCAGGAGGATCACAGTCGTATAAAGAAAGAATTGGAAGAATCACAGAAAGATGAAAAGGAACTGGAAACATTTATTGAGACAAGGCAGCAGGAACTGGATGAATGGAAAAATGAGGAGAGCGAAGTTTTAAAGGAGCTGGAAAATATCCGTTTGGAAGTTTCCTCTATGGGACAGAAAACACAGTTTACAATGGAAAATCTTTCCAGGCTTTCTTCCGAAATATCTTCTTTTACAGAGGAAAAAGAAAAGATTCGGGAAAATCTGAAGCTGGGAAAAGAGGAAATGGAGAAAAAACGGAAGGATATTTCCAGCCTTAAAAACACCATTGCCAATTTTGATGAGGAAGAGAAAGCCTCAAAAGACAGCCTGAAAGTCCTGATAGAGGAAAAAGAAGAGAGAAATAAGAGCCATAAAGCTTTTTTTGAAAAACGGGATGCACTTTCCGGGCAGATCAGTCTTCTTGATAAAGAATGCTTCCGTCTGAAAAGTCAGGCGGAAAAAATAGAAGAAAACAGAGAAGCGCAGATTTCTTATATGTGGGAGGAGTACGAAATCACTCCAAACAATGCTCTTCAATATAAAAAAGAAGAGCTGACAGACCGACAGGAGATGCAAAAAGAAATTGGAAAAATCAAAGAAGAAATCCGTCGTCTTGGAACTGTCAATGTAAATGCCATTGAGGATTATAAGGAACTTCTGGAGCGTCACACCTTCCTTTCCAATCAGTATGAAGATCTGCAGCAGGCAGAAAAGACTTTGGAGCAGATCATAGAAGAACTGGATGAAGGAATGCGCAAACAGTTTTCAGAAAAATTCAGGGAAATACAGAGAGAGTTCGACAAAGCTTTTAAGGAGCTTTTTGGTGGAGGAAAAGGGACACTGGAACTTTCTGAAGATGAGGATATTCTCGAGGCGGGAATCCGTATTATTTCACAGCCGCCCGGAAAAAAACTTCAAAATATGATGCAGCTTTCCGGTGGAGAAAAAGCGCTTACAGCGATTGCTCTTCTTTTTGCTATTCAGAACTTAAAGCCGTCTCCGTTTTGTCTTCTTGATGAAATTGAGGCAGCGCTTGACGATTCTAATGTAGGCCGGTTTGCAGGGTATCTTCAGAAGTTGACGAAAAACACACAATTTATTATAATAACACATAGACGCGGTACTATGAATGCGGCAGACCGCCTTTATGGTATCACCATGCAGGAAAAAGGTGTTTCGACACTTGTTTCTGTAGATTTAGTAGAAAATCAATTGACGCAGTAATGAGGAGGAAATATGGCAGAGGAGAAGAAAGGTTTTTTTAAACGCCTTGTCAGTGGTTTGACAAAAACACGCGATAATATTGTAGCAGGGTTCGATTCTATTTTTAAAGGATATTCCAGTATAGATGAAGATTTCTATGAGGAACTGGAAGAAATCCTGATTATGGGAGATATAGGGATTAATGCAACCACATCCATCCTGGAAAATTTAAAGAAGCAGGTTGCAGAACAGCATATTAAAGAACCGATGGAGTGTAAACAGCTTTTAATTGACAGCATCAAAAAACAGATGTATGTAGACAGTACGGAGTATGCTTTTGAGGACAGAAAATCTGTAATTCTCGTTATAGGTGTAAATGGTGTAGGCAAGACAACATCTGTTGGAAAGCTGGCAGGAAAATTAAAAGAACAGGGTAAGAAGGTCGTTCTTGCGGCAGCAGATACCTTCCGTGCAGCAGCAGGAGAGCAGCTTACCCAGTGGGCGAACCGGGCTGGTGTTGATATTATCGGCGGACAGTCAGGAGCAGATCCGGCTTCTGTTGTGTATGATGCAGTTGCGGCTGCAAAAGCCAGAAATGCTGATGTTTTAATCTGTGATACTGCAGGTCGCCTTCACAATAAGAAAAATCTTATGGCAGAGCTTGAAAAAATATACAGAATTTTAGCAAAGGAATATTCGGAGGCATACTTGGAAACCCTTGTTGTTCTGGACGGAACAACTGGACAGAATGCTCTTGCTCAGGCAAAACAGTTTTCTGAGGTGGCAAATGTGAATGGTATTATTCTTACAAAACTGGATGGAACGGCAAAAGGCGGCATTGCAGTGGCAATTCAGTCTGAACTGGATATTCCTGTAAAATATATAGGTGTGGGAGAAAGCATAGACGATTTACAGAAGTTTGATGCAGATGCCTTTGTAAACGCTTTATTTGACGTGGATAATAAAAACGCATAAAGATACCATAAGGAGAGAAAACCATATGCTTACACTGGAAAAATTCGAAGAGGCGTCAGAAATTGTTAGAAAAGTGACCCAGGAAACAAAATTGATTAAAAGTGCTTACTTTTCAGAATTAACAGGAAACCGTGTGTTTTTTAAGCCGGAGAATATGCAGCGGACAGGTGCATATAAGGTAAGAGGCGCATATTATAAAATCAGCACCCTTACAGAAGAAGAGAGAAACAGAGGATTAATTACTGCTTCTGCGGGGAATCATGCACAGGGTGTTGCTTATGCAGCGCACAAATTCGGAGCAAAAGCAGTGATTGTCATGCCTACAACAACTCCTCTTATTAAAGTAGAGAGGACAAAAAGCTACGGAGCAGAAGTAATCCTTAAAGGAGACGTATATGACGAAGCCTGTGCGTATGCTCTGGAGCTTGCAGAAAAAGAAGGTTATACCTTCATTCATCCGTTTGATGATCCGGCAGTTGCAACTGGACAGGGAACCATTGCAATGGAAATTGTACAGGAGCTTCCTCTTGTAGATTATATTCTTGTTCCCATTGGAGGAGGCGGACTTGCAACAGGCGTGTCGACACTTGCGAAGCTTTTAAATCCGCACATTAAAGTGATTGGAGTAGAGCCTTCCGGAGCAGCCTGTATGAAAGCATCCCTGGAAAAAGGAGAGGTTGTGGGACTTCCTAACGTAAATACGATTGCTGATGGTACAGCGGTACAGCGCCCGGGAGAAAAAATATTCCCGTATATTAAGGAAAACCTCGATGAAATCCTGACGATTGACGATGATGAGCTGATTGTTGCCTTCCTTGATATGGTGGAGAATCACAAGATGATCGTAGAAAATTCCGGACTTCTTACAGTTGCGGCGCTTCGCCATCTTGATTTTAAAAATAAAAAAGTAGTTTCTATATT
>UQJE01000138.1 GCA_900541345.1 uncultured Blautia sp. | reverse complement strand
GCAGCTTGACAAAGATGAGAAAAGAGCTTATCGGGAAATTCTGGAAGGTGTAAGACAGAGAAAAGAAGAATTTTACGTAACTCTTTCTGCTGATAATAAAGTGGATAAGGTATATCATGCCGTGCTGAAAGATCATCAGGAGCTTTTCTGGGCGCACAACAGAAAAACTATATATAAAACAACGTTTAAGGGCAGGGACTACTGTATTTTTTCTCCAGAATACTCCTATACGGAAGAGGAAACAAAAGAAATTTCAGAAGCGATGGAAACCGCTTTCCGGGAGGTTTTATCCTTGCTTCCGGAAGAGGCGGGAGATTATGAGAAGGCAAAAACAGTTTATACATATTTGATTGATCTGGCATCTTATGAGGTGTCTGAGCATGACCAGAGCATTGCAGGGATTTTCTGGAAAAAATCTGCTGTATGTGCAGGATATGCAGGAGCGGCTCAGTACCTTTTAGAACGCTTGAATGTTCCCTGTATTTATGTGGACGGGGAAGCGGTGGACAGTGAGCAGAGTCATGCCTGGAATATAGTAGAGATTGACGGCCAGAATTATTATATGGATGTGACAAACGGTGATCAGCCAGAATTTTTGGAAGGGGATGCGGCAGCGTTGGAGGAACACAAAACAACATTGTATGATTATCTTTGCCCGTTTCCAAAAGAGTATGAAGCTGTTTATAGGCCGTCAGGGGAATTTACAGTTCCGTCATGCAGTATGGAAGATAAAAATTTTTATGTATTAAATGATGCCTGTTTTGACAGATATGACTGGCAGGAAATTTATGACTTTTGCTGTATGCGTCTTGATAACGGAGCTGCTGTTCTGCGGTTTAAATTTCGTACGCAGCAGGAATTTGATAAAGCATATAAAGACTGGATAGAGACAAATTCAGCAGAAAAAGTGGCACAGTATTATATGGCACTTTATGGAAAGGAAGAAATTGAATACCATTATGGTGTTCTGGAAAATTTGAAAACCATTTATTTTATGTTTTGAAAGGAGGAAGGGTATGACAGAGATTTTGACAAGAGTGATGGGAGTTTTACAGAGAGTGCGCGATATGAGTGAACTGTCTGGAGCTGCTACAATTGTTTTTATTGTGATTTTTGTTTTTGGACTTTTAAACTGTATTTTGGGATACAGGATTCTTCGGTTCTGGATGATGCTCTTTGGTTTTGGAATGGGAGCGGGAGTGGGGCTTGTTGCCGCCTTTTTATCGGGAGCTGAAGGAAAAAGCGCCTATCTTATGGCAATGCTGATTTTGGGAGTGATTCTTGCGGCTATCTCTTTTATGATATACAGAGCCGGTATTTTTATCCTGGGAGCAGGAATCGGAATGAGCCTTGGGATTTACATACTTCACCCAACAACTTCAGCAATGTTTTTTCTCTGTATTCTCATTGGTGTGGGGCTTGGATGTCTTGCTATGAGATATGCAAGAGAGGTGATTATTGTGGGAACCAGTCTTCTGGGAGGTGTTATGGCGGGATTTTCCCTGGGAAAGCTTGGAGGTCTTGCCAATATTCCTTACGGTCTTGCCATGAGTGTTGGATTTGTAGCTCTTGGAATGCTTCTTCAGTTTGTAATTAATAAGCCGGAGTACGAAGAAGAGGAAGAGGACGGGGAAGAACCGGAAGAGGGAAGAAAAAGAAAACAGGGAAGGCATATTTCTGAGGAATTTTATGACCCTTATGCAGACGATTATGATCCTTATGACGAGGACGAGGTGAATCTGGGAGATGATCTTCCGGAAAAAACACAGATATATCAACCAAAAAGAAAATCGGCAAAACCGGAAAAAAGACAGAATACAGGAAGAAAGCTTTAAAATGTACGAAGGAGAAAATAGGAGAGATGTATGATTTAAATGAAACATTGTTGAAATCTGTAGAGGCGGGAGCTTCCGATATTCATCTTACAGTGGGAAGGGCGCCAAGTTATCGAATTGACGGCTGTCTTCTTCCTTTGAAAGGAGAAAGACTGACTCCGCAGATGATGGAGGTTCTTTTGATGCCGATACTGGACGGAAGGCGAAGAGAGGAGCTGAGACAGACAGGGCAGACAGATTTTGCGTATGCTGTTTCGGGAATGGGACGTTTTCGTATAAATGTGTTCCGGCAAAGGGGAACGCTGGCTGCGGTGATCCGAAATCTTCCCTATGTGATTCCGAGGCCGGAGGAACTGGGACTTCCGGAAGAAATCACAGATCTTACTGCAAAAAGAAGAGGCCTGATTCTGGTGACAGGTCCTGCAGGCTGTGGAAAATCTACAACTCTGGCATCTCTTATTCAGAATATTAATCAGAAATATGCCCGTCATATTATTACATTGGAAAATCCAATCGAGTATCTTCACAGACATGATAAATCCATTGTAAATCAAAGAGAGATAGGAACAGATGCAGCGGATTATCCTCAGGCGCTCTGGGCAGCTGTGCGCCAGGATCCAGATGTGATCATGGTAGGAGAGATGAACGATATGGATACGATTTCTATGGTTTTAAATGCAGCAGAGAACGGACATCTCGTTCTTGCCAGTCTCCATACAACAGGGGCGGAGAATACGATAGAGAGAATCATAGATGTGTTTCCTCCTGCAAAGCAGCAGCAAATCCGGATTCAGCTCGCTTCTGTTCTGGAATGTATTATTTCCCAGCAGCTTATTAAGAGGACAGACGGGGAGGGGAGAGTGGCAGCAATGGAGATTCTCACTGTGAATCAGGTAATTCGCAGCCTTATCAGAGATGACAAAACGTATCAGCTTCCCTCTGTTATGCAGTCAGGGAGAAAGCTCGGGATGCAGACGATGGATGATGCGCTGTACGAGCTTTATATCAGCAGGATCATTACGGCAGAGGAAACGGTTTTGTATGCGCAGGATCCTGCAGGAATGAATAAGAGAATCAATTTTATGTGGATGTAGGAGATGAGAAAATGGCAAAAGAGGCAAAGACAAATGCAATGCGGATGCTGGACAGAAAAAAGATATCGTACGAAACACTGACGTATGAGTGCAGTGAGTTTGTGGACGGAATGCACAGCGCAGACCTTACGGGTGCACCGTACGAGCAGTCTTTTAAAACACTTGTGATGGAAGGAAAAAGCGGCAGTTATTATGTGTTTGTCGTTCCAATTGAAAAAGAGGTGGACAGAAAAGCGGCTGCAAAATCTGTAGGGGAAAAATCGGTAGACATGATTCATGTAAAAGATATATTAAGTATTACAGGGTATGTGAGGGGCGGCTGCAGTCCGCTTGGCATGAAAAAGCAATTTCCTACGGTATTTGACGCCTCTGCAGGAAAATTTTCGGAAATTTATGTAAGTGGAGGAAGGATTGGGCTCACTCTTAAAGTGCCGGTAGATGCTCTTTTGGAAGTGACAGGAGGAAAGCTTTCAGATATTACTGCGTGACATATAAATATAATGATAGAAAAAAAGGTTTGAACTTGCAAAAGCTGCAGTTCAAACCTTTTTTCTATTACGAAGAGGAGATTTAGTTGTCCTCTGCGTCTTCTTCGTTTACTTCGAATACATGGCGTTTCTTTGCCATTTCATCGCTTGCGAGATATTCGTCGTAAGTTGTGATCTTGTCAATTAATGTTCCGTTTGGCAGAATTTCCATAATGCGGTTTGCAGTTGTC
>UQJE01000137.1 GCA_900541345.1 uncultured Blautia sp. | reverse complement strand
GCCTGCGGCGGGGCGCTTTAGCGATATGCTTCTTTTCCTCCGCAGTGCGTTCCTACGCGGAGCGTTTTTTATGCTATGAAACATTGCGGAGTAATTTCCTATAGCATAAAAAAAGCCCTTCATCTCTGCAATATATGCAAGAGACGAAAGACTTTAGCATCTTACGCGGTACCACTCTTATTTTATGAAAAATCATACCCTTACCGGATACGGAACGTATATGCGTCCTTATATCCTTTCCCTGTAACGGGAGAACCCGTCTGCTCCTACTCTCCTTTTGAAAGATTTCAGTCAGATGCTCCAAGGTGAGTTCTATATTTCCCTTCCGCCGTCTCTCAGCACCGACAGCTCTCTGTGCTCCAGTCCATATATACTATTCCTTTTCTTTGCATTTATCTATATTTATGTATCTCGTTAATACGGTTTCAGTTTAGCACTTCAACGTGATTTTGTCAAGGTATTTCCATATTATTTCAACTAAAACATCATAAAAAAATTATTCAGGAAATCCTTTGGAAATTTTCCCAAAATCGCCTAAAAAATAGTTGAATTTTTTTTTATATACTGTTATAATAAAGAACGTTGCGGGGTATGGCGTAGCTTGGTAGCGCGCACGGCTGGGGGCCGTGAGGTCGCAGGTTCAAATCCTGTTGCCCCGATTTTTCAAGAGTCTGTATGTACAGGCTCTTTTATTTTTCACTATGTAGTTCTTGAAACAATATCTCTTCCAGAATATCCAAATTCCGCTCCGGCTGCATTTTTACTCCCTCTTCTACCGCTTTTTCATCATGTTTCCATAAATCTTCCAACAGCTTTCGCGAGCATTCTCTGTAAAACCAAAATACTCAGCCATACTCCCCATATTCGTCATAGAATACTCTGTAAACATATTTAAAGCAGAATGAGAACCATATTTTTTAATAGGCAAAATTCCAGTCATATACGCCAAATCAACATAATCCTGATCTTTAAGCCATAGTCTTAAAAAATCAAGGTATTTCTTCTGCGCCTCAAAATCCTGCTGATATTCACGAAACCGGCAATCCCACTCGTAATTCTTCTGTTCTTACTTATTATTAATGTAATTCACAAGCCCTTCTGCTTTTATAATTTTCTGCATAAATTCCGGGAACGCCTGACCTTTAAATTCTGTTCCTTTTGTACGGTTATAAATCATGCCGGAATCAAAGTCTACCTCCACTTCATCTCCTGCTTCTATGCCTTTGCTTGCCTCCGGACACTCGATAATAGGAAGACCGATATTAATAGCATTTCTGTAAAAGATTCTGGCGAAGGTTTCTGCAATCACGCAGCTTACACCTGCCGCTTTGATGGCAATTGGCGCATGTTCTCTGGAAGAACCGCAGCCGAAGTTTTTATCTGCCACAATGATGTCGCCTTTTTTTACATTTTTAATAAAATCCTTATCAATATCTTCCATACAATGTAATGCCAGCTCGGCCGGGTCTGAAGAATTCAGATAGCGGGCAGGGATAATTACATCTGTATCTACATTATCTCCATATTTAAATACCATTCCTTTTGCCTGCATAACTCTTCCTCCTTATAATCCCAGTTCTTCCGGCGCGGAAATTTTTCCGGTTACTGCGCTTGCTGCCGCCACTGCCGGACTTGCAAGATAAACCTCTGAATCTACGTGTCCCATACGTCCCACAAAGTTCCGGTTTGTTGTGGAAATGCACCGCTCTCCTGCTGCCAGGATTCCCATGTAACCTCCAAGGCAAGGTCCGCAGGTAGGAGTGCTTACTACTGCTCCCGCCTCAATAAAGATTTTTAAAAGTCCCTCTTCCATTGCCTGTAAATAAATGGCCTGTGTTGCAGGGATCACAATGCAGCGCACACCTTTTTTTACTTTTCTGCCTTTTAAAATTTCTGCCGCTGTGCGAAGATCGTCAATTCTTCCATTTGTACAGGAGCCGATGACTGCCTGATCTACCATTACATCTTCCTGAATTTCAGAAATAGTCTTTGTATTTTCCGGAAGATGAGGAAATGCGATAGTCGGTTCCAGTGTACTTAAATCAATGGTATACTCTTCGTCATAGACCGCATCTTCGTCTGCCTCGTACACTTTATACGGACGTTTGGAATGCTCTTTCATATACGCTTCTGCAATTTCGTCTACAGGAAAAATGCCGTTCTTTCCCCCTGCTTCGATCGCCATATTTGCAATGGTAAAGCGATCATCCATAGAAAGGTTTTTGATACCCTCTCCTGTAAATTCCATTGATTTATAAAGAGCTCCGTCCACGCCGATTTTTCCGATAATATGAAGAATCACATCTTTTCCGCTCACCCATTTTTTCGGTTTTCCAATAAGATTAAAACGAATTGCGGAAGGCACTTTAAACCAGGCTTTTCCTGTTGCCATTCCAGCCGCCATATCCGTACTTCCAACACCTGTGGAAAATGCCCCCAAAGCTCCATATGTACAAGTATGAGAATCTGCTCCGATAATTACATCTCCTGCAACAGTCAGTCCTTTTTCCGGCAAAAGAGCGTGTTCGATTCCCATTTCTCCTACGTCAAAATAGTTGGTAATATCATGTTTACACGCAAACTCCCGAACACATTTGCAATGCTCTGCTGATTTAATGTCTTTATTTGGTATAAAATGATCCATTACAAGCGCTACTTTATCTTTATCAAATACTGTCTCCACTGTCATTTTATCCATCTCGTGAATTGCCACCGGAGAAGTAATATCATTTCCAAGAACAAGGTCTAAATCTGCCTCAATTAACTGTCCTGCTTCCACATAATCAAGACCTGCATGAGCTGCCAGAATTTTCTGTGTCATTGTCATTCCCATTTCTTCTTCCTCCTGTTTTCTTAATTTCTGCTATTATTTTATCATCACTTTTGATATAATGCTAATATATATTTATGATATTTTCCATAACTTATAGTTATGACATAACCATTCACAAACAGCAATTCAAACGAAACATATATTACCCTGGAGGAATCTGCTTATGAGAGAAAACCTTTCTTTGTATCATATTTTTTATACCGTAGGACGCACGGGAAGCATTTCCCAGGCTGCAAGAGAACTTTACATCAGTCAGCCCGCCATCACAAAGGCAATTAAAAAACTTGAGGAAAATCTGGACACGGTTCTTTTTAAGCGTACCTCACGGGGCGTTACCTTAACCCCTGACGGAAGCTTCCTTTTTGAAAAAACAAAATCTGCCTTTTCCCTTCTCTCTGAGGGCGAAAAGGGCGTACTTCATAACCATTCCCGGGAAATCCCGAAGCTTCGCCTGGGAGCAAGCGCTACCTTGAGTAAGTATGTACTTCTCCCCCATCTGAAGCGATATATTGCTTCTAATCCTCAGGTACAGATTCAGCTTTCCTGTCAGTCCACTTATGAAACGCTCCGAAGCCTTGAAGATGGAAAAATTGACCTTGGCTTAATCGGAAAACCCCAAAAACTTTCCCAGGTACATTTCATGCCCCTTCGGAAAATTCAGGATACCTTTGTAGCTTCCCCCCAATATCTTTCCAATCACCAGGCAATTTATCCTGAACATCCTCTTACAGAAACGGCAACCTTTATGCTTCTTGACGGAGAAAACATTTCCAGGCAGTGGGTAAATCTTCAGCTTCGGGAGCAGCAGATAGAACTTTGCCATATTTTTGAAGTAAATACTATG
>UQJE01000136.1 GCA_900541345.1 uncultured Blautia sp. | reverse complement strand
TGTGTATGGCTTCTTTCTCTAATCGCTCCTTTTGAGCTTCCAGAGAATAGCCATCTACCTGTATTCCTGTGGATACCCTTGTGTATAGATAACACCTTAGTTTTTTTGCCATTTTCCTACCCACTTTCATCGTAAATTATATAACGTGCTTTTATTATATAGCGTTTTCTTTCATTTATCAATATCTTTCAAAATATAAAATGCCGCAAGGCGGCATCGGGTGAATCTATGATTATATAATTTTCTTTACAAGGAGGATTCACTATGAAACTTACAGAAATGAGCAAAACAACTTTATTAGCAAACATTTATCCTATTCTTCATCCACAATTACATTCTGATGCTGTATCTGTCCGTATGCAGGGTATGGAAGATATTGAAATGGGATTCCGTTTTAATTTGTCTGATACCAAAATCGGAGTAGTCACTAAACAACTGTTGGAAACCTATTGTATTACGATTGAGGAACTAATCCATGCAATCAATACAAATCATTACGAATATCAATTCCAAACATTAAGTGAAATGCTCGGTCTTCCAGCTGAATTAGAAAATGGTATGTTCCCAATATATGTTCTGACGAATAAGCAAAAGTTCTACGGAGCCGGTGCGTTCTGTGTAAAAAGCATTGTACATGATGTAGTGGAAACTCTGAAATGCGATATATTCATTTTCCCATCGTCAAAACACGAACTTCTTATTGTTCCTGCAAAACAATGCGGAATTTCCACAAGAGAACTGACACAAATGGTACACCAAATCAATCAGAATACAGTAGAACCAGAAGACCGTCTATCAGACAACATATACCATTTATGTTACAAAACTGGAATCTTATCAACCATTTATTACACCGAATAAAGGAGAAAAGAGATTATGAATAAATACATGGAAGAATTAACAGAACTCTTACAGACAGGATTAGAAAAATATGCCACCTCTGAAAAATATCGCGACCTATTGCATGTTATGAGCCTGTTCCATAATTATAGTGCAAATAACTGCCTGTTGATTGCTCTGCAATGCCCTCATGCATCTTATGTTGCCGGATATACAAGCTGGCGTAATAATTTCCATCGGCAGGTGAGGAAGGGCGAAAAAGCAATACGCATCATTTCTCCTGTGAAATACAAGAAGAAAAACGAAGAAGATGAGGAAGAAGAGCGTATCGGCTTCAAATCTGCATCTGTCTTTGATATTTCCTCTACCTATCAGATTCCAGACATGGAACCTGTCACAATCGGAGTGGAGGATTTACAGGGACACGTTGAGAATTACAAAGATTTCCTTCATGCGTTCCAGTCTATTTCTCCTGTTCCTGTGGATTTCCGATTGTTCGATGGGGATGCAAGGGGATATTACAGTGATGCAGAGAAAATCATTGTGATACAGGATGGAATGACGGAAAGACAAAGCGTAAAAACTTTGGTACATGAAATTGCTCACGCTATGTTACATACGAAGGAAAAGCTACAGGAGCATAAGAAAGACCGTAAGCAAAAAGAACTGGAAGCGGAATCCGTAGCTTATATCGTCTGTGAGCATTATGGCTTTGACAGTGAGGATTACTCTTTTCCGTACATCATAGGCTGGGGCGGTACTGGATTTCAAGATATTCTGAAAGAATCCATGACCGTCATACAGAAAACAGCCGACCAGATTATTACTGGTGTAAATAAATATTTTGAAAAATAATAAGAACTGATACAGAATTGATAAAACCGACATTCCAAAAGAGTGTCGGTTTTATTTTTTCCATACAAGAAAAATACTTTACCTGAAAATCCGCTTGTACACTAGGAAATCTGAAAGGGTAAAGATTTTACAGAAAAAGGTAAAGACCCATATTTACCGTAAAACCCTGATGTACACTGGGAAAAGTGTAAAAGTAAAGAAGTAAAGACTTTTTTATAATTCTATCCTACAAGAATATATTTAAGACAATATAATACATAAAGTATTGATTTATATTATATTTTCTAACTATTAACTTAAAAATATTCTTTACTTCTTTACTTTTTATAAATTTCCCTTACTACGACTGTAGTTACGGGTAAAGACTTCCATAAATTTTCTTTACCGCTTTTTCCTGTAAAATGCGAAAATCCAGTCCCCAAGCGGACTTTCAGGGAAAGAATAAATCTTTCCCTGAATCTCAACTATCTATATAAACTTTAAACTCTTAAAAGAAAGGGCTTACTGGCATTTCCCTCGGCTCTGTATCATGCATGGATAACATTTCTTCCATTTCTTGTAATTGTCTCGCTCTTCTGGCTTTCTCTCGATTTTCACTTAACTCATCCAACTCACTTGCATAAGGACTTAACTTTGCCCTACGCTCCTCATCAAATCTTCTATAGAGATTCTCAAAAGTCTGTCGAACTGGCTTGTTTCTTCGCTGGCTCTCCCTGTCTAAGAAATCCAGAAAATCATCCTCCATCATATTTTCCTGCTGTAAAACAGAACGGCAAATATCTGCAACTTTATAGGACTTTTGGAGCATCCCGTTTGCATCAGCTCTCATTTTCTTAACCGCATTTCGTTCTTCAACCAGAGCCTTCATCTGTGTTTGTAAATTGGCTTTTTCCTGTTCAAAATCTGCCTGCTGGCACTCGAAAACCTTCATGTTATTTTCAAGCTGTTCGTGGGTTTGTACTGCCTTTTCCTGTACTTCTTTCATTAATCTTGCAAGTTCGTCTACTTGATATTTTTCAATTTTCAACTTTTCTTCCTCCTTCTGTAACTGTTCTTTTCTACCTGTAAGTTCCTTTAGTTGGTCTGGGGTCAATCCCTGCTGGTGCCATTCCCCATTTTTATCCACATAGCCAGCTAAATGCTCCTCTATGGGTTTATTTTCCTGCTGGATATCATAACCCTTTTGTAATAACTTTTTGCGTATTTCCCTGTGCATCCCTGCTAACTGCTTCGGATTTTTGAAAAACTTTGTCTGAGAAATTGCACATTTGATTTCCCCATTATCTTTTTTCTGTTCATAGCAAGGAACGAAGATTGCATGAATATGAATATTCGTTTCATCTCTATGCACAGAAAATCCTGTAATATTATCCTCCATGAACATCCCTTCCAGAATTTCTATCACATCCCATACCCATGTATCACTGTGTTCCTGCAAGATATCCCTGTCCATCTGAACCACGATAGGACGGACAATCACTGTATCATTTTTCCCTTTTGAAGATATCCTCGCCTTATGCTCTCTGGCATAATCAATGCGGCGGTTTACTGCTCCGACCATATCTTTAGAATAGGTCGTTTGTTTCCACACACCATTTTGGTCTTTATAAAAGGATTCATTTTCAAGTGTGTAATCAGGGTTGATATCAGGGTTACTATGTTGAACTTCACAACCATTCCGGCGGTCAGTCCCCCGGTCTATATGTCGGATATAACCATAGATGCCGCCCCAACCCATTCTATTTGTTTTTGTACTAGCAAATCTTCCAGATTTATGTATTTTCACGCTGGCATCGAAAGATAAATACCCGATTTTTCTCACCCTTTCCCTGTTCTACTTGATATAGACATTATAGCACTTTGTTAAATTTTTGTCAATCTTTTTTAGCGTAATATCTACGGGACAAATTGTCCCGTTGGCTATTTCTTTCTTATTATAATGTATATCTTCTTTGCGTATGTTTTACTGTATTCTCTTTCCGTCTTTTCTTTTTCTTCCTCGGCAGGTTCTCCCATCTCCCCGATAGTGTATCTCTTTTCCGATACTCCTTCTCTCCGCAATGGTTGTAGCAAAATACAGCGATCACGATGTTCTTTTCGCCATATTTTGTAAGAGGG
>UQJE01000135.1 GCA_900541345.1 uncultured Blautia sp. | reverse complement strand
ACTCTATCACAAAGAACCGAAATATCTTCTTTATTATGGCTCGCCATCAATATGGCTTTTCCTTCTTCTTTTAATTTCAGAAAAAGGCTTCTCATTTCTTCTACTCCCCGTTTATCCAGCCCATTCATAGGTTCATCTAAAATCAAAATAGGCGGATTTTCCATAATCGCCTGAGCAATGGCAAGTCTCTGGCGCATTCCAAGAGAATAATGTCCTACAGATTTTCGATTATTCGACTCCAGCCCAACTTTTCTCATGATTTCTTCCAGGTATCTCCTGTTGCTCTTATTTCTAATACCATAGAGAAACTCCAGATTTTTCATTCCGCTTTTGTTTCGAAGAAAGGCAGGTTCTTCAATGATAATCCCCGCATTTCCGCAAATATTCTTTTCACCATCTGAAAGACGGATATGAATTTCCCCACTGTCCGGCTTCAGGAATCCGCAGATACATTTAAAAAGCACACTTTTCCCACAGCCATTGTAACCTACAAATCCTATGATTTCTCCTTCTTTACAGGAAAAACTTACCTTGTTTAAAATGCTTCTGCCGGAAAAAGTTTTTGATAAATTTTCTACCCTTATTATATCTGTTCTCATTCTTCTTCCCCATTCCATTGAAAATGATTTCTTTTTGCTGCTAACAATGCTAAAACGACTGCAAGTGCAAGATAGACTGCCAGCATTCCCCAAATCCACAACACAGGCGGCATTTCCGCATATGTCATATTTTCTGTGTAAAACAATCCTGTCTGCAGCCATGAAACAGGAGAAAATAAATTTATCATAAGATGTCGTGATAAATTCCATGAATTTGTTACAAAAGGAACGATTGCCAATATCCCTGTAAAAATAAGCGCTGTCATGCGGTTGCACAGCAACCCTATGGCAAGCAGCAGAAAACCAATCAAAATAAATACAAAACTGTCCAACATAAATGCCAAAAGCCCTGCCTGCCATGCTTCCATACTTTGCATAAAAGAGGGTTTCAGTACAAAAGTTACATTCAACTGAGAAGCAGCATTTGTAACAGCCAGCGTTTTCATCATTCTTCCCCAAGACCATGTCCAGTCCATATGCGGCAGCATACGGATCCAGCCTGTAAAAAACAAAACTGCTGTAAAAGAAAAACCGCTCAGGATAATGCTTCCAAGCTGCGATAACAACCATTTGTATTTCCCCTGTCGTATCATCTGATACATACCGTTCCTGTTTAAATACGGGGCATTTGAAAAAAGATAAACTGCGGAAAGTCCTATTGCTCCGCACATAAAATGATTCGTCATAACATTTAGAAAATACCAGAAAGAGCAGGGGTAATCCAGAACCTTACAGGCGTAATCTATTTCTGCATAAAAAGAATCAAAGGCAATCCATAAAATGACAAATAAAACCAGATTTCTTTTTCCATAAAACCGATTCACATAAAGATTCCAGATATATTTACCCATTTTCAGCCCTCCTTTTAAATTTCCGACATATAAGCCCGGTCAGCAGCAAACACAGAAAAAGTCCCAATACAGCTCCTGCAGATAAAGAAATTCTCTCATTTCCCCACGCATTATAGTTAATAAGAAAAATGTGATCCGGATCAAACTTTACCCAATCGTCATTCCATAAATGCGCCACTCTCCTGAGAAGATGATGGAGCATAACCGGAAACGCCAGTACAAGAAGCCTGTTTGCTGTATAAAAAGAAATAAAAGCTGAAAAAAGAGCCAGAACAGCAGCCCAGATTCCCTGCCAGATTCCATGAATCAAAACATATATAAAATAATGTCCTGCTTTCAGCAATCCGGAAAAACAGCCAATTTCCATAAGAAGTTCCACTTCACCAAGATCAAAGGGCGCTTCCCAGGGATAAAAAAGCCGCATTCCCACAACAAATAAAAAACGTCCTGCTGCCATAGAGAAGATTGCTGAAAAAACAATTATGATACATTTTGATATGGAATATGCCGACTCATTTCCCCGTATTACTCCATACTTATAATATCCATGCTCCATATCTTCACAAAAGCTCTGTCCATAGGCAAGAGTTGTGAAAATATATGCCAGAACCATAGCATTGCTTGACCATGCGACATTAAAGCTTCTCAAAACAGAAACTCTCGGTTCTATAAATTGCTGCGGAATAAAAATATGAACAGCACAGACACCAAGAACTGCCAGAATCATCTGCGCTGAAAAAAAGCATCTGTAAAAATCCATTTTCAGATAGTGCGATTTCATTGTATAATCTCTTCTCCTGTCACTGCATTTACAATCATGGTAAATGGATATACTCCTTCCTCATTTGTCTCGATAACATCAATAATCCACGCCGGAGTTACTTTATAATCTTTGTCTTTCTGCGGCACAAACTGGCACAGAACAGCTTTTGACACTTCATACTCACTCTCTGTCAAAAGCTCATTATTCCTCTCTGCCACCACTTCCGCAATTTTTTCAAAAGGTAAAAGGTATGTACGTTCCTCACCCTCCTGAAAATCAAAATAATAATCTATGTGCATTTCTTCCACGCCCCTTCGGGAGCAAAGAAAACGCAGGGGCGTATCAATATCTGTATTATCAAGATATACATATTGAGAATAAACCGGAAGCCCCTGTAAGTTCTGGCGCATAAAAAAATACCAGCCGTCATCTTCTTCCGTCCATTCTCCTTTATAAGCCGTCCCATCATTTTCTCCGTCCTGAGACAGCCAGTGTTCTTTCTCTTCTGAAAAAGTATGAGGAAGGGCGATACTTCTCCGTTCTCCCTCTATTTCATATCCTATGGCAGCCAATTCCTCTTCTATTGTTCTCCACGCCTTATCCTCTGAAAACCCGGGAACTTCTCTCGCTTCGCTATATTCCTCCGGAAGATTCCCATTATCATCATACAAAAGAACACCATTGAAGAAATATCCATTTCTGGTAGTAAACTTAATACCGTCACTAACACTAAAACTTGTCCCTTCTTCTGTCAAGATATGATAATAAGGCGGAGCCCCCTTTTTTTCCGGCGGATCATCAAATTTTTCTTTTATCGTCTGATCCTGAATTTTTTCCTCAAAATGTTTTTTTACCTTATCCATATCCGGAATCCTTTTTCTGGCAGTTGTCTGCATCAGCATATCCTGATTAAAATCTTCCGGGATGACTAACTGAGTATGAAATTTTACACGTTCTATTTCTTTCTCATATGTGGAAGGAAATTCTACATTTTCCTTTGGAGTAACATCAGCAGAAGATGTACTGCATCCCGAAAACAGCGATACTGTCAATAATAAAACCGAAAAAAATTTTGTCTTTCTCTTCACAGGCATTCCTCCTTTCATTTCTTTAATCGTATTATACCAATATAGAAAAACATTTGTGTAATAAGTATTTTCCGAAAATTTCTCCATATCCAAAGAAAAGCGGGACAGAAATCTTCTTTCTCTCCCGTTTTCTTTGGATTTATCTGGTATATCTCGAAAATCCGCCATATAAACAGCCGTTTCTCTTCACGTTCTATTCTGTTTTCTCTGCTGGAATTTCTGTTTCTTCTGCAGTCTCTGCGGACTCCGCCTCAAAATCTTCCGGAATTTCTCCTATTTCTTTCTTAACCTGTATCGTAGCTTCTCGACCAACTGCTCCAACTGCAAGACTGTACATTCTTCCATCGGAAGGCTCATACATACACTGAATACTAAGAGCTGTCTTTACATCTCCATCTTTTATTTCCTGCCACTGATACCCCTTAAATGCGTCTCCATATTCCTGTTCTTTGTCTGTTACTTCATCCGGTTCTCCATACAATTCTGTAAACTGTTCCAGGACGTAGTCAGAAAGTTCTGTCAAATCCCCATCGTATTTATCCTTATTATTGGTATCTGTACCAAACCAGAAGG
>UQJE01000134.1 GCA_900541345.1 uncultured Blautia sp. | reverse complement strand
GAACCACAGGGAGAACCAGATTTCCGACAGGTACTTTCCACTTATGTCAGAGAAAGGAGAAACATTCTCTGCTCTCCTGACAGCATTGTAGTAGGAGCCGGTGTGCAGAATCTTTTGCAGATTCTCTGTCCTCTTATCAAAGACAGGGAAACGGTTTCTTTTCCTACCCCCTCCTTTGTTCAGGGCAGCACAGTCTTTTCTGATTTTGGCTTTCAGATACAATACCGTAATAAAAACGCCCATGTAATTTATGTGTCCCCTGCCCACATGACAAAATGGGGAGAAATTATGCCTGTCAAGCGCCGCCTGGAGCTGATTCACCATGCAGATGCCCAGGGAAGCCTTATTATAGAAGATGATTTTGAAAATGAATTTGTTTATCTTCAAAAGCCCACACCCTCTCTCTACAGTCTTGCAGGAGGAGAGAACGTAGTGTATATTGGTTCTTTTTCAAAACTTCTTCTTCCGTCTATCCGATTAAGTTTTATGATTTTGCCGCCGCCTCTTCTTGAGGCTTATAGGAAAAAAGCCGCTTTTTATAATCAGACTGCTTCTAAAGCAGAGCAGATTGCTCTCTGCCAGTTTATACGGGACGGACACCTTACTTCTCAGACAAGAAAGCTAAAGCGCCTGTATTCTCAGAAACTGAAAACTCTTCAAAAAGATATAAAATCTGTATTCGGAGAAAACTGCCCGCTCCGCACAGGCGCAGCCGGTACAAGTCTTGCTCTTACCCTGCCTTTTTCCGGTTCTTCCTCGGAACTGAAAGAAAAGGCGGAACAATGTGGCCTTGCTCTCTCTTTTTTAAAAGAAAAAGAACAGGAAACAACGGTTGTTCTTTCCTGCTCCTCCATGCCGTCAGAAGATTTTCTTCCTGCTCTTAAGCTTCTATATTCTCTCTGTCGGGATTAATCTCTTCTGTTGTCAATCATGTACAGCAGCGCATTGCAGATGCAGGCTGCAATGTTGCTGCCGCCCTTTCTTCCTCTTGCCACAATATAAGGAACGTCTGCCTCCATAATCAGTTCTTTTGACTGTACCACATTTACAAAACCAACCGGAACGCCGATGACCAGTTCCGGGGATAATTTCCCCTCCTCTATCAGCTCATAGAGGCGAACAAGGGCTGTTGGTGCGTTTCCAATAGCAAAAATCAGTTTTTTATCAAGAGAAGCCGCCTTATCCATACTTGCCGTCGCCCTTGTTGTACCATTTTTCTTTGCAAGTTCCGCCACATCCTCATCTGACATAAAACAGTAAACTTCTCCTCCATAGCGGGAAAGGGCACGTTTATTGATACCGGATTTTGCCATCTGGGTATCCGTCACAATACAGGCTCCATTTTTAATGGCTTCAATCGCCCGCTCTACCGCATTTTCAGAAAAGCAGAGATTTTCTGCATAATCAAAATCTGCACTTGTATGAATACACCGTTTTACGATCAGCTCTGTTCCCGGAAGGAGTTTCTTATCTCCAAGCTCCTCTGTAATGATTTCAAAGCTTCTTTTTTCTATATCCATTGGCTTTACATTTTCAAGTTCTATCTTCATATTTCAGCCTCCTTTTAAATTCCCTGTTCCAGAATTTCGTAAATTTTTTTCATATCAAGATGCTTGCGAAGAGTATCTGCCAAAATGTCATACTGTGTTTCTTTAAATGCTGCAAAATCCACACCTGTAAGAGAAGATACATCCAGTCCTTTTTTCTCTCCGATAAGATGAACAAGAGCTTCTGCACAACCCTCTTTATCAAAAAAGCCATGTACATATGTACCAAAAACATTCTCTCTGTATGCGCCGTCTTTCTTTTTCTGAGCAGTTACCGTATCGGTGATAGAAAGAACGTGTTCCGCTCCTTCTTTTAAGACAGTCTCTCCCATATGGATTTCATATCCTTCTGTCTCTGTTCCGGAAAGCCCTGCATAAGGTCCTGTAATTGTTCCGATTGTTCCTTTGACTCTTGTTCTCGTTTTCTCTTTCGTAAACACCGTCTCAATTGGAAGAAGTCCCATACCTTTCATAGAACCTCCTTCTTCCACATCGTAAGGATCCGACAGCGTTTCACCAAGCATCTGGTAACCTCCGCAAATCCCGAAAATCATCGTTCCTCTGGAAGCTGCTTTTAAGATGACTGCTTCCATTCCGCTTTCCCGCAGCCATTTTAAATCTCCCATTGTATTTTTTGTTCCCGGAAGAAAAATCAAATCCGGATTGCCAAGCTCGCTCTGTGTTTTTACATAACGAAGAGACACCCCCGGAATACTCTCCAATGGATTAAAGTCTGTAAAATTAGAAATTCTCGGTGTACGAACCACTGCAATATCAATCTGACCAATTTCCTGATTTTTATCAAACCTCTCTGTGAGGCTGTCCTCATCTTCCACCTGAATCTGCATATACGGAGCCACTCCCACAACAGGGATCCCGCTTTTTTCTTCCAGCATTTTTACACCTGGATCTAAAATGGTCTTATCTCCGCGAAATTTATTAATAATTAATCCTTTTACCATATCCCGCTCCTCTTCCTCAAGAAGCTGTACCGTACCGATAAGCTGGGCAAACACACCGCCTCTGTCAATATCTCCTACAAGGAGGACAGGCGCTTTTGCCATTTTGGCCATCCCCATATTTACAATATCTTCTTCCTTCAGGTTGATTTCCGCCGGACTTCCAGCTCCTTCAATAACAATAATATCATTTTCAGATGCCAGCGTTTCATATGCCTTCATAATATCAGGAATCAGTTTTTTCTTATATCGGAAATAATCCCTGGCGCTCATAGTTCCCAGAACTTCCCCGTTTACAATCACCTGGGAACCAACATCGTTTGTAGGTTTTAAAAGAATCGGATTCATAAGAACAGAAGGTGCAATCCCGGCTGCCTCTGCCTGCATTACCTGCGCCCTTCCCATTTCAAGCCCTTCCTCTGTAATAAAAGAGTTTAACGCCATATTCTGTGATTTAAAGGGAGTCACTTTATACCCATCCTGTTTAAAAATACGGCAAAGCCCTGCTGCAAGCAGACTTTTTCCCGCATTGGACATGGTTCCCTGTACCATTATTGCCTTTGCCATGTTTATCCCCTTTCTATTTCCTTCAATACTCGAAGAAGTGTTTTGTTGTCTTCATGACTTTTTACCGCAATTCTGAAAAAACCAGATTTCAGACCAGGATAATTGCTGCAGTCCCGGATAAGGATCCCCTTTTCCACGCATTTTTCAAAAAGATTTTTCTCTCCTTTAAAGAAAATATAATTTGCCTCTGAAGGAAAGACCTGAAATCCAAGAGCTTTCATTTCTTTTTTCAAAAATTCCTGTTCCCGAAATACGGTCTCTCTTCCTTGTTTCACATATTCTCTCTCTTTTAATGCGGCCAGTCCTGCTGCCTGGGCAAGACTTGACACATTCCAGGGCTGAGTTACACTTTCCATCTTCTCGAGAAGCTCCCTGTTTGCAGTAAGACCATATCCAAGCCGTACCCCTGCCATCGCATAACGCTTTGTAAATGCTTTTAAAAGAAACAGATTGGGATACTCTTTTAATACTCCTTTTAAGGTGTATGATTCCGGCTCTTTTACAAAATCAAGGAAACATTCATCCACTACGAGAAAAACAGAATGCTCTCTGCATTTTTCCAGAACTTTAACAAGGAACTCCCTCTTCGTTAAAATTCCCGTAGGATTATTAGGGTTACATAAAAATATTATATTAAACTCTTTTGCAATCTCCTTCAGGAAAGAATCGTCCATAAAAAAATCCTGCTCTTCTTTCAGAAAAAAATGGCTGCATGAACAATCCACGCTTGCAAGCGCCTGTTCGTACTCCGCAAAAGTTGGAGCAGGCAGAAGCGCTTTTTTGGGTTTCAGGGCACGGCATAAAGAAAATAT
>UQJE01000133.1 GCA_900541345.1 uncultured Blautia sp. | reverse complement strand
GTATTTTGATGCCACACAGTCAAACCATCCCATACGTCTTGGACGTCCTGTTGTTGCACCATATTCACCGCCATCACCACCGCGTCTTCTAAGCTCGTCTGCTTCCTCACCAAAAATTTCGGAAACGAACGCACCTGCTCCTACTGCACTGGAATAAGCTTTGCATACGGTAATGATTTTTTTGATTTCATATGGAGGTACACCTGCTCCAATCGCACCATATGCTGCCAGTGTGGAAGAAGATGTTACCATTGGATAAATTCCGTGATCTGGATCTTTTAAGGAACCAAGCTGTCCCTCAAGAAGAACTTCTTTTCCCTCTTTCAGTGCATTCCACAGATACAGAGAAACATCGCACACATACGGCGCAACCATTTTTTTGTACTCCATCAGCTCTTCAAAAATCTCATCTGGATTTAAGAGCGGTTTATGGTAGAGATGCTCCAGAAGAACATTCTTTGTCTCACATACGCGAACCAGTTTTTCTTTTAAGGATTCTTCGTCAAAAAGCTCACTTACCTGGAATCCGATTTTTGCATATTTATCAGAATAAAATGGTGCAATACCGGATTTTGTAGAACCAAAGGATTTTCCTGCAAGACGCTCTTCCTCATACTGGTCAAATAAAATGTGGTATGGCATTACCATCTGTGCTCTGTCAGAAATGAGAATCTTCGGAGCCGGAACGCCTCTTTCCACTACTTCATTATATTCTTTGAAAAACACCGGGATGTTCAGTGCCACGCCATTGCCAATCACGCTTGTGGTGTGATTATAGAACACTCCTGACGGTAAGGTATGGAGTGCGAATTTTCCATAATCATTGACGATGGTATGTCCTGCATTTGCACCTCCCTGAAATCTCACGATAATATCTGCTTCCTGAGCCAGCATATCGGTAATTTTTCCTTTACCTTCATCTCCCCAGTTTGCTCCAACTACTGCCTTGATCATAACACTATTTTCCTCCTCGTGTTTTGTTACCGTGTTTTCTCTGTAAATCAGACGTTGATTTCTGCCTTAACACCAAGCATTTCCTTGTGGGAGTCCAGAATCGGACGCACTACCTTTGCAAGGAAGGCATCTGTCTGTTCTTTTGCACGACCTACATATTTGGCCGGATCCATTGTTTTCTTTAATTCATCAAGCGAAAGATTGAATGCCGGATCTGCTGCGATAAGCTCCAGCAGATTGTTATCCTTTCCTTCTACTTTTACGTTTCGTCCTGCTTCCATAGAAAGCTCACGAATACGCTCATGCAGCTCCTGGCGGTCTCCGCCTGCTTTTACCGCATCCATCATAATATTTTCTGTCGCCATAAACGGAAGCTCGGACATAAGACGTTTCTCAATAACCTTAGGATAAACAACAAGTCCATCTACCACGTTTAAGCAAAGATCAAGAATTCCATCGATAGCAAGGAATCCCTCCGGAATACTGAGACGCTTATTTGCGGAATCGTCCAGTGTTCTCTCAAACCACTGTGTTGCAGATGTGATAGCCGGATTTAAAGCATCTACCATCACAAATCTGGAAAGGGAGGCAATTCTCTCACTTCTCATAGGATTTCTCTTATATGCCATTGCAGAAGAACCAATCTGTGATTTTTCAAAAGGCTCCTCTACTTCTTTTAAATGCTGTAAAAGACGAATATCATTTGACATCTTATGAGCACTGGCAGCAATTCCTGCAAGCACATTTAAGACACGTGTATCCACTTTACGGGAATATGTCTGTCCGGAAACTGGATAGCATTCTTTGAATCCCATTTTTTCAGCAATCATAGGATCAATTTTGTCGATAGTTTCCTGATCTCCGTCAAATAATTCCAGGAAACTTGCCTGTGTTCCTGTTGTACCTTTTGAACCAAGAAGCTTCATTGTACTGATCACATATTCCAGATCTTCCAGATCAAGAAGAAATTCCTGTGTCCAGAGTGTAGCACGTTTTCCAACAGTTGTTGGCTGTGCAGGCTGGAAATGTGTAAATGCAAGTGTTGGCTGGTCTTTGTATTTATCTGCAAATTTAGACAGCTCTGCAATTACATTGATAAGCTTTTTCTGCACAAGCTTTAAAGCTTCTGTCATAACAATAATATCTGTATTATCACCTACATAACAGGAAGTCGCACCGAGATGAATGATTCCCTTTGCTTTCGGACACTGTACACCGTAAGCATATACATGGGACATAACATCATGGCGAACCTGACGTTCTCTTTCTTTTGCCACATCGTAATTAATATCATCTGCATGGCTTTTCAGCTCGTCAATCTGCTCCTGGGTAATATTCAGCCCCAATTCTTTCTCTGTTTCTGCAAGAGCAATCCACAGTTTTCTCCATGTGCGAAATTTCATATCCGGTGAGAAAATATACTGCATCTCCCTGCTTGCATAACGCTCTGATAACGGACTTACATATCTGTCTGTACTCATCTTTACTCTCCTGCTTATTAATTATTCTAAACCAAGACGATGGAATACTTCATTATAAGCTTCCTCTACATTGCCCATGTCACGTCTGAAACGGTCTTTATCAAGTTTCTCATTTGTATTAACGTCCCACAGACGGCATGTATCAGGAGAAACTTCATCTGCAAGAAGAATTTTACCATGGAAACGACCAAATTCAATTTTGAAATCAATGAGCTTCATTCCTGCATTGAGGAAGTATTCTTTCATAATCTCATTTACTTTCAATGTATATGCACGGATTTCATCAATTTCTTCTTTTGTTGCAAGGCCAAGAGCCAGTGCATAATCATCATTGATAAATGGATCGCCGAGATCATCATTTTTGTAGCTGAACTCTAAAATCGGGCAGAGAAGTTCTCTTCCTTCTTCTACTCCCATACGTTTGGAAAAGCTTCCTGCTGCAACATTACGAACGATTACTTCCAGCGGTACAATATCTACTTTCTTTACTGCTGTTTCTCTATCGTTTAATTCTTCGATGAAATGTGTCGGGATTCCAGCAGCCTCAAATTTCTGGAAAACAAGATTAGTCATACGGTTATTGATAGCACCTTTTCCGCTGATAGTACCCTTTTTCTCTCCGTTAAATGCAGTTGCATCATCCTTGTAGCTGACGATTACCACGTCCGGGTCAGCAGTTGCAAACACTTTCTTTGCTTTTCCTTCGTAAAGCTGTTCTTTTTTCTCCATTTCTTCCACCTGTTCCTTTCGTACTTTCGATAAAGTTTAAACACACTCTAAAAATTATATAACAATCAATGCCTAAAAGCAACTAGGAAACTTAATAAAACAAGAAAATTCTTCAGAATATAAAAAATATGAGACAGCATCGAATATCTCTGCGGAGATTCCTATAAGATGCTGTCTCACTTTGTAACTGCCATTTCTTAATCCTTCCACTTTAATTTCCCTGATGGAACTTTCCAAGAAATTCTCTCATTCTCTCATTGTCCGAAGAAAAAACTTCCTGTGAAGTCCCCTCCACTGCAATAACTCCCTTATCCATAAAAATCACATAATCGGAAATATCTCTGGCAAATGACATTTCATGGGTGACTATTACCATAGTAATATGCTCTTTTGCCAACTCTTTAATCACTTTTAATATTTCTCCTGTAAGCTCCGGATCAAGAGCGGAAGTCGGCTCATCAAAAAACAAGATTTTCGGATTCATACAGAGCGCTCTCGCAATGGAAACCCTCTGCTTCTGCCCACCGGAAAGTTGATACGGATATGCCTTTTCCTTATCGGAAAGCCCCATTTTTTTCAGAAGCTCTCTCGCCTGTGCGTAAACCTCTTCTTTTTTGCGTTTCTGCACTTTTATGGGGGCATCCACAATATTTTTCAAAACAGAAAAGTGAGGAAACAAATTAAAATTCTGAAAAACCAGCCCTACTTCTCCTTCTTTTATAATCTCACCGGAATCTGGTGTTTCAAGACCTGTCGCACATCGCAGAAGAGTAGATTTTCCAGAACCGGAAGGTCCGATAATACTTAAAACCTCCCCTTCCTTTACCTGAAGGGAAATATCCTTTAATACCTCCAACTCCCCAAAACTTTTTTTAATATGTCTCATCTCAAATAGTTTCATATGACTTTCCTTCCCAAAATCATCTGTAATAATTCATCTTCTGCTCCGCTTTTTCCATGACAACCGCCACGATCAAATTAAAAATATA
>UQJE01000132.1 GCA_900541345.1 uncultured Blautia sp. | reverse complement strand
ATACGCTCCGCCGGAATTCCAATCTCTTTATTCCAGATTTCAAACGCTTCGTCATCTTCCAGATAAACAGACGGATAAAGGCGCTCCGGATCAAGTCCTACTACTTCTGTTAAAAATTCCCAGGACCAGGCAATCGCTTCTTTTTTGAAGTAATCTCCGAAAGAGAAGTTTCCAAGCATTTCAAAGAAAGTACCGTGGCGTGCTGTTTTTCCCACATTTTCAATATCGCCTGTGCGGATGCGGCGGAATTTCTGCACCTGTAAAATATGGTTTTAAAGGAGCCATACCTGCATTGATTAAAAGAAGACTCTTATCTCCCTGCGGAACCAGGGAAAAGCTTTTCATCACAAGATGCCCTTTGCTCTCCATGAAATCAAGGAACATCTTACGAAGCTCGTTTACTCCGTATTTTTTCATTTTTATATCCTCCTAAAGTGCTTATTTTGCACAAACTTTATTAAATTTCTTCTTGCCTCGTTTCAGAACAACGCCGTCTCCTGTAAGCGCGTCTTTGGAAACTGTGTGCTTAATATCTGTAATTTTTTCTCCGTCAATAGACACACCACCCTGCTCAATAGCGCGGCGTCCCTCAGAACGGGTAGGAACAAGTTCTGCCTTTACAAGCATAGAAATCAGATCAATGGTTCCGTCTTCTGCAAAGTCCTCATCTGAAAGCTCTGTTGTCGGCATATTGTCCGTATTTGCACCGCCTGCAAAAAGCGCTCTCGCACCTTCCTGCGCTTTTTTTGCCTCTTCTTCTCCGTGAACCAGGTTCGTAAGCTCATATGCAAGTACTTCTTTTGCCTTGTTTAACTGGCTTCCTTCCCATTTTGCCATTTCATCAATCTCTTCCAACGGAAGGAAAGTAAGAAGGCGCATACATTTAATCACGTCTGCATCGTCCACATTTCTCCAGTACTGGTAGAAATCGAATGGAGAAGTTTTATTCGGATCAAGCCATACTGCTCCGGACTGTGTTTTTCCCATTTTCTTTCCTTCAGAATTTAAGAGAAGTGTGATTGTCATAGCATATGCATCTTTTCCAAGCTTACGACGAATCAGCTCTGTTCCTCCCAGCATATTGCTCCACTGGTCGTCTCCGCCAAACTGCATATTACAGCCGTATTTCTGGTACAGCATGTAGAAGTCATAGCTCTGCATAATCATGTAGTTAAATTCCAGGAAGCTTAATCCTCTCTCCATACGCTGTTTGTAGCATTCTGCTGTAAGCATACGGTTTACAGAGAAGTGTGGTCCTACCTCGCGGAGAAGCTCCACATAATTTAAGTCCATCAGCCAGTCTGCGTTATTTACCATCATTGCTTTTCCTTCAGAAAAGTCGATAAAGCGCTCCATCTGCTTTTTAAAGCAGTCGATATTGTGCTGAATTGTCTCTTTTGTCATCATCTGACGCATATCTGTACGACCGGAAGGATCTCCGATCATACCGGTTCCGCCGCCTAAAAGAGCGATCGGACGATTTCCTGCCATCTGAAGACGTTTCATCAGGCAAAGAGCCATAAAATGTCCTACATGAAGACTATCTGCCGTAGGGTCAAAGCCAATATAAAAAGTCGCTTTTCCCTGGTTCACCATTTCTTTAATTTCTTCCTCATCTGTAACCTGTGCAATGAGACCACGGGCTTTTAATTCTTCCCAAACTGTCATTTTTATTTCCTCCTGAATATAATAAAAATCCCCGGTTCCTGTCCATTTTAGGACGAGAACCGGGTCCCGCGTTACCACCTAAATTCGCAGAAAACTCGCATTCTCTGCCTCCGCAAGTGACTCCCTCCGAAATTCCGGTTTTTATCACTCCAGCACAGTAACGGGTGCCATTCCGTCGCAGCCTACTAAAATTTCAGTGCGAAGCTCCGAGATGTATTCACATACCTTCCACCTGCGCCTCTCACCTGCCGGCTGCTCTCTGTCCGCTTCCCTGTATGCTACTGGTTCTCTTCTACGCTTTTTCTTATACTATTAGCAAGTATACAAATCCCCTTTCTATTTGTCAAGAAATTTTCCATGCATTTTAACAACTTAAAGTATCACACCATTAATCCGATATCGTCCATTAAATCACTGCCGTCTGCCGCTGTCGTTGCAAGGGTGTCGCATCTTTCATTTTCCGGGTGTCCGTCATGCCCCTTCACCCAATGAAATGTCACACAATGAGGATTCTTTGCTTCCAGAAGGCGTTTCCATAAATCCACATTTTTTACAGGCTCATTTTTCCCTCTCTTCCAGCCTTTTTTCAACCAGGAATCAATCCAGTGCTGGTTAAATGCGTCCACAAGGTACTTGGAATCGGAATAAAGTTCCACCTCGCAGGGTCGAGTCAGAGCTTCCAGCCCTACAATAGCCGCCATCAGCTCCATTCTGTTGTTTGTTGTTTTTTTATACCCCTGAGAAAATTCCCGTACATGAAGCTGTCCTTTGGAATCCGTATAATGAAGCACCGTTCCGTAACCTCCCGGTCCATCCGGATTTCCTCTCGCTGCCCCGTCTGTATAAATTTTTACAAGCATTTCATTCTCCTTTTTTGTTTTTTATTTTCCCCCACACTCCTGTGCGCTCAAAATCTGCCGCTGCCTGAGAAGCTTCCTTTACTACCTCTTTTTCATATCCCAGCATATCAAGAAGACGTATGGCGTTTCGTGTAGTTGCCATTCCTTCTTTCAAGAGGTAATTGAAAATTACCTGATTTCCTTCAATTTCTTCCTCAAAGTGATAGTTCATATAAATATCCTTTAAAATATAGGAAAGCTCTATGTCATGTGTAGCTGCAAAGGGAAGTATCCACCTTTTATGAAGAACCGAAAGAATTCTGGATGAAGCGGCAATTCGTTCAATGGTATTCGTCCCCCTCAAAACTTCATCAATAATACAAAGAAGCGGTTCTTCTTTTTTGCTTTCATCAAGAATCCTTTTGAGAGATTTAATTTCTACAATAAAATAGCTGTCTCCGCCTCCAATATCATCTCTCAGGGCCATAGAAGTCATAACCTTCAGAAATGGCGCTTTGTAAAAACCGGCAGTACATGTATAAAGCGTCTGAGCCAAAATTGCATTGATTGCCATGTTCTTTAAGAAAGTAGATTTACCGGAAGCATTTGAACCCGTTACAAGAGTTCCGCCTTTTGCCGCAATACTGTTCGCTACCGGTTCCTGAATCAGAGGATGATAGAGATCTTCTACGTTGAGTTCTATCTCCTGTCCTGTATAAGGCACAAATTCCGGCTTACATTTAAGAGGAAGAAGTTCCCGAAAAGAAGCGATAGAAATAGCAGCATCTAGCTCACCCATATTGTCAATCAGGCTCATAATCACATCCGCCTTATCCTTTGTCTCCCTGAGGACCGAATTATACGCCAAAAAATCAATATGGGTAATCATTCTTACATAATCAAGAAACGCATCCAGAAAATTATCAAATCCTTTTCCTGAACCTGTAACAAAAACTGCTTTTTTCCGAAGGCTGGAAAAAATTTTTCTTGCCTCCCGAATTGCCTTCATCTGTGGCTCTACTTCTTTCCAGGAAATATCTTTCATCTCGTCTGCTGTTTTCAGCATTCCCAGAAGATTTGAAAAGCAATCCATGTAAATTTCTGTTATTTTATGGGATTTTCCAGCATAATAAGCAGAAACATTTCCTATACACAGCACAAGAAAAACAAGCATTCCCTGAAGAGGCGCAAGAGGAATCACAACAAATAAAGTAAGAAGGATAACAATAAGCATTACCACATGAACTCCTGTTTTAATTGTTGGCGCTTCCTTGAGAGCCAAAACCGTATCGGAAAGAGAACCAAGTCTTGTTTTACCCACACGAAAAAGGCAAAGCTGCATCTCCACACGCTCTTTTTCGTGAGAAGCAAAAAACTCTATCAGATTATCTCTTCGCCTTAATTCTTCTTCTGAAAAAACAGGGCGGCGCATCATGTCGTAAAGAACATCTTCTCCCGGTGAAGAAACGGTCTGATTTACCAGCATATAAACCCGATCCATATCAAGATCATTCCAGGTAATATCATCAATCGTAAAACCTTCTTTTTCTCTTCTTCTGAAATAATGGGAAATTCTTTCTATATCTCCTGTCTCATATTCCTGTTCCGGCACATTTCCATAAATGCGCCGCACTTTTCTCTCAGTGTTTCGTTTCTGCTTTCTGTTTTCTCGCAAAATTAAAAGTGCAAACAGCAGGACAAAGCCTGCTGCACACAAAACTGCTATTATATTTGGATTCATTTTTTCCTTTCCTGTGCTTATACCCAATCCACAAAAAACATATGGTCTTTATA
>UQJE01000131.1 GCA_900541345.1 uncultured Blautia sp. | reverse complement strand
CTTCTTCTCTTTCTTTGCCTGCTCTATATCTGACACTGTTCCCTGCATATAGACAGTTTCCTCATTTCCCAGTACTTTCTGAAGCAGTTCTTCAAAGTTTTCTGCTTCTTTCTGATTTTCCTCGTAAAAACCGTATCCTATAATCCGATGTTCTTCATCCTGGAAGGATTTTGTCTGTTTTAATATCTTTCCTGCTTCTTCCAGTTTTTTACCCTCCAGTTTTTCAAGACTTTTCTGAGAAAAACTGTGATTGTAGGAAACTGCTTTTTTCACTGTATGCTTTTCGTCCAGTTCAAACTGTATGCTTCTCTGTCCGTCCACAGCAACCACAGCATACGGTACAGATGAAATTCTTATAAACAGAGTGAGACCGATTACTGCAGCCAGAACTGCCGCTGCGACTGTCATTATCTTCCATGAAATTATTTTTTTCCCTTTTTCCGAAATCTTCTGAATACTGTCTTCTTTATGAAATAAGTCTTCATGAAGAATATAAATACGTCTTCCCACCTTCATTCCATCTTTTTTCCGAATCCGGACTACAGCTCCATCTTCTGTCATCGCAAGGCAGTAATCTTCCTTAATTTCCATAACCAAAACTTTAAGATACATGATTTCACCTCGTCCCCTTAATCCAATAGCGCAAACCGGTAAACTCTCTGATAAAAATAATCATCACTGCCAATATAAATGTTTTACTGTTTTTTACCACCTTTTCTGTTACCTTTCCAAGACGGGCAACTCTTCGCACAGGCAGTTTTCTCTTCCTGTATGTCTCTTCCACCGTTTCCGTATCCTCACTTGCAATTTCTGCCGTCTGTACTGCTGTCCTTCTTGTATCTCTATGTTTTGGAGATGTATCCGCAAGTTTTTCCAGAGTCAGTCCAAACAAAAGAAGCTCTTCTCTATACTTTATAATCTCCTCATGCAATTTCTCTATTTCCTCATTTTCCTCCTTTTCACTCTGAGAAAAATCCATTCCCGCCTCCTGCAGGGCTTCCAGTGACTCTTCTTTCATATGTACATTTCTCTTTTCCACATAATTTTTAAGTCGGCTTTCTATTACAAGTTTTGCAAAAGACAGAAAATTTCCTCTGTCCGCTTCATATCTTTTTACCGATTCTGCAAATGCCAGAAGCCCAATACTGAATTCTTCATCGTTTTCTATGTAAACGTATCTCCCGGTAAAATTACTGACTGTACGAATCAAAAACGGCATATGCCTTTCAATAAGACTGTTCAGATTTTCCAGTTTTATTTCTTCTCCCGGAATCATACCTGCGCCCCCTCCTCTGTCTGTTCTGCCTATGTCTATTATACCATATTCCGGAAAAGCTGTCAGGATAAATTCTGCGCCAGAAGGTTGACACTATCAATTCCTCCAAGTTCAAAAATCTCTTCAATGACCCGGTTTTCTTTTTTTCTGTCACACTGCACTTCATATACAACTTCAAAAGAATCCGACAAAATATTTTTCGCCTTTACTATACTGTGATCTGTTGTTCCCTGTATAATTTCCTGAATGGTATCAAGATCCGCATTACTTCCACGTACTACAAGGAGCAGAGGATTATTTCTTTCCCCTTTATTTTTTGAAACAATCATGATGACTGCCAACACTATGCTTCCCACAGCTCCTATCAAATAACTCTGCGTAGCGGCAGCAATTCCGATTGCCATAGACCAGAAAATAAATCCTATGTCCCGTGGGTCATGTATATTCGTCCGAAACCGCACAATAGAAAGAGAGCCCAGCATTCCAAGAGACAATGCCAGATTTGACTGTATCAGTTCCATTAAAACAACTGATATAAGTGCAAGGGTTACAAGAGTAACTGCAAATTTCGGCTGAAAAGAAGCTTTTGTATTTGCAAAACGATATGCCAGGAGCATAATTCCCGCCAGAATAACGGCTGTTCCTGTATTTAAAAGAATTACATCAATTCCCGGTCGTCCTGTCATTATCTGCATAAGTTGTTCCATACTATCACCCTTTCCTTTCTAACTGTCTTTTTCAAGTTTTTCTGTTCTTATGGAAATTCCATCTGAAATAAAATCAATAGCAAGCTGATTCCCTTCTGAATAAACAGGTTCTATCTTATACGCCATCAACCTAGCTGCTATTTCCGGATTCACCGAATCCGGATTTTCTTCTTCATTCCCGGTAATCAGTCCGTATTCTGGTTTTACACGCTCCAACAAAGTAACAGATGTAGCATCTGTCTCCCCATGATGTCCCAACTTCAATATGTCTGCCCGGATTTTTACATTTTCCGCGAGATACTGCGCTTCTTCCTCCTTTTCCATATCTCCGGTTATAAGAATTGCCGTATTTCCATACACAATGCGGATTATCATAGAATTATTATTTTCATTTCTTTTATCCTCGGATTTTGGAATCCAAACAGACAGTTGAGCATTTCCCAAAGATAAAACTTCTCCGCCATTCATTTTTTCTACTGCTGTTCCCGCCTTCTCTGCCATAGCACATATATCTATCTTTTTATAGGAAACCGTATCTTTTCCGGAAATATATACAGCTTCCACCGGGAATTCATGCATTATCTTTTCTACATTTCCCGCATGATCTTTATGTCCATGAGAAATAAAAAGCCCTTTCAACTCCCTCACTGATTTTTTCTGAAAAACTGCTTTTATCTGATCCCAGTCCTCTTTTTTTCCCGTATCAAACATATAATATCCCTCATGTGGGATTTCCAGCAGAAAAGCATCTCCTTTTCCTATCGTAATAAATGAAAATGTCATTTCTTCCATAGGCAATTGGGATTTTTCTTTTTCCGCTTTTCCCTTACATCCCGAAACTAACATGCATACAGCTACAAGAACAGCAGCCATCTTCCATACTCTTTTCTTCAAATTTGTCCCCTCCTTTACGCCACCTTCGTTTCCGGCGCCAGAACATTTACTCCATGTATTCCTTCATGGCTGCTGAGCATGGATATAAGATGTTCCTCCTCCGGTTCTTTTACGCGAAGCTCATATACAAGCTCAAATGTATCCGGAAATACATTTTTGCTTTGCACTGTACTTCCCGCTGCATTTTCCAAAAGCGCCTGAACAAAATCAAGCTGTTTGTTGTCTCCCCTCACAATTACCATCCTCGCATTTCGTTTTCGAATGGTTTTATTCAAAATAAGAAGTACACAACCAAGAACTCCGGAACTGACTGCCCCTATCAGAAATGCTCCCACTGCTGAAGAAATTCCTACTGCAAGCGCCCAGAAAACAAATCCCAAGTCCTGTGGGTCTTTTGTGTTCGTCCTTATTCTGCATATGGAAAGAGAACCCAGCACTCCAAGAGACAAAAGCGGATTGTTCTGAATTAATGCAAGAAGTACCGTTGAAATACAGGAAAGCATCAAAAGAGTAATATTAAATTTTCTATTATAAGTAAGTGTATCATGACATAAACGATAAATAATCATGACAAACCCTGCCATTCCAACGGAAAACAAGAGGCTTGTACATAAATTCGCTCCTGTCAGTATGTAAGTGCCCCCAAGACTTTTTCCCATAAATATTTCCATAAGTTCGCTCATGGTATTCCCTCCTTCTAATAATAATACATTTTTAAAAGACTTCTGGATGTTCCGAATTTACTTGGCGGCTTTCTGGAAAGATCGCATTTTCCCAAAACCTCCTGAATCTGTTTCAAAAGAAATCTGTCATATTTCACTTCCAATATCGTTTCATCCCCCGCAAGCCCGCTTTGATAATTTAGCTTTTCCGCAAATAAGTCATAGCAAAAATCACAATACCGGAGATTATTATCCATTGTAATTCTTGTATTAAAGTTTGGGTGCGTATATGCTCTCCTGTCATATTCAATAAGAGATACCGGTCTATATAAACGGGTTGTCATTAAATCATAAACATACTGCACCATACCGCTTTGATAATGAAAAAGTACCTGATAATTTCCCTTCAGAATTTCCTTTGCATCTTCTCTTGATACAATCAGACTTTCCTTTATCTCCCTGCCGAAATACTTTCTTTTTAATTCAAATTTTGCAGTTTTATCCTCAGGATGATATACACGAAGACGGATACGTTTTTTTTCATCTGCATGCTGTCTTTTCGCTTCGTAATCTTCATTTGTAATACTGTCAAAGTATACGCTTCGAACAGTATACCCATTATATCCTCCATAGGCATCCGGTATTAAAATTCTGTCGAGCGCATCCAGAAGAAAAAGTCTGTCCGGCAATGACAGCAGATACTTTACTTCTCTTCTGGAAACAGACAGTGTTTTTGATTTCTGTATTTTTTTCTCCATGAGATTCACCTCCCTGCTTTTGCTATAATATACAGATACAGATTTCATTT
>UQJE01000130.1 GCA_900541345.1 uncultured Blautia sp. | reverse complement strand
TTTTTCTATAGTTCCCTGCATGACTAACTGATCCTTTTTATAAAGCAGTCCTGTCTTTCCATTTGGATGTTGGATATCTTCTGCAGCATATAATCCATAAACTGCCCCATTTAAATCTCCGTCTCCCTGGCTTACTGAGTCCTGTGTATCTTTGTCTATTTTCTTGATATGGACTTCTCCACGTACCTCTTTATTTTGGAAGGTATGTGTAAAGGTGTATGTATACGTTTTGTCATCTTTATATTCATAAAAGAATTCATAACTGCCATTCCCTTTGAAGTACAACGAAGGAGCCTGAATTTCTTCTACTTCATAATGAAAACCGATTGGGATATCCGCAGTAAATATAGCCTTTCCATTCTCGCCGGACTCTGCTTTCTGGATCAAAGTTCCCTTTGTGACCAGAACAGAACCATCTGCACCGGTAATATCTTCTTTTGCATACAGACCAAAAATTGCCCCTTTCAGAGCCGCCTCATCATTGATTGATTGTTTCAGTACTTCCACAGATACCTTCGGTCTAGCATTCTCATACTGCGTTTCTTCCTCAACGACTTCTACTGTCTGCCCCGCATAAGAAATGGTTACTACATGGGTACGTTCTTCTTCCGTTTTCCCTATGGTCAGCGTATCTGGTGCCTGCTGTTCTACTACTTTATAAGTTCCAAGGTACAGCATACCCGAAGAACAGCTTCCATCTTCTTTCGTCTCCATTTCTGCTGCCAAATCTCCTGCTTGATAGATTTTTGTCTGTTTATCCTGACTGTAAATATCTTCAGCGGCATAAATCTTATATTTTGCTCCTGCAAATGCTGCATTTGTATAAAGGAACTGAAGGTTTCCTTCCTCTCCGGATACTCCAGTCAGTTTCTCTCCCTGCTTATGTACAACTATTTTCCCTTTCTGTTCCTCATTTTTCACAGTCAGCATCTGTGTTTTTGCCACTTCCAGATTGACATTATAAGAATTCGTATTCAGTTTATACCCTTTCGGTGCAGTGATTTCCTTGATATACACCGTATCCTGTGTCTTTGTCAGTTCCGCTTTGGTTGCTCCTTTTTCATTGGTAGGAGGCATCTTCAGTATCAGATCTGTACAAGCCTGATCTCTATAAATTCCAAAAACAGCCCCTGCAAGTTTTACACTGCTCTTTGCGTCTTCTTTGATCACTTCAACCCAAGCGATATCCATCCATTGAATGGAAAAGGAAACCGATGCACTCGGTTCTTCATAAAAATCCCCATATCCAATATCCTGATTTCCAGATCCAGTTGAAACAACCAACGTTTTCCATTGTGCCCCTACCTGGCCACCCAGATTACCGCTTTCCCATGTTCCATGTACCGTTTTTAAAGCTGTAAAATAAAAAGTGGTTCCTCCATGGATTTTGACTGTGCCACCTGTTTGTTCTTTTCCGGCTGTATCATGATAGGTAATTCCTTCTGGCAAAGGCAAGGTGATATAATTTCTATGGTCTCCATTCAATGTAATATTCTTTGTCTTCTGCATATCTCTTTCCAAAAAAGCTGTTTCTTTTGTGGAAGAAAGGCTGATGGCAGCACTTGGCGGTGCTTCCTGCCCGCAAAGGTAATTGATATATTCCTATAGCGTTTCAATCCGTCCTGCGTGCAGCCCACGAATGCCACCTCCGCTCCGCCGTAACAATAACTTGCTGCTAAATGTGTCAGGACATATTTGATGTCATTGCTGTAGTTCTTTAGATATTCCCCAGTTAAATCTCCCGGTCCTCCATATCCGTAATACAAAACCTTCTGTAAGTTTAAATTGCTTTCATAAAGTTCAGCAACATAATCGGAAGAAGGCGGGGACTGTAAGTTTGATTCCAGACAGTATGCAATCCGGTCATTGACATAGAAATAACAGGTACTGTAAGAACCTAAATCACTTGGATATACAATCTTCTTTCCTTTCACTAAAGAAGCTTTTTCTCTTGCCTGTTCTATGGAAGATGGTACAACAGAAAATAAAACCCCCGTTTCTTCCTTTAACGCACTGGTATCAATATTGGCGCCATCCGGCTCTGTATCTTCCTCCCCGCTTTTTTGTTCTTTCTTCTGTTTCCTGTCCTTTTTCGGACTCTCTCCTTCTTTTCCCGATTCCTTTACAATGATTTTTCGTGTAATCTCATAAGATTCCCCGGAAGGTTTATGCACCTGATAAATGCAGTCATACATTCCAGGTCTATCTGCATCAAACAATTTTCCATCTTTATCTGCTGCCAAAACAAAGGAAATTTTTTCGCCTTCCTTTACAGAAATACCCGTAAAGTCTGAATCCGGGTCAAAAGTTTCCCCCTGCTTGATGGTAATGTCCTCTGCCTGTGTTTCCTCTTTACTCTCTGTCTGCTCTATTGATGCTGCCATAGTACTGCTTGCCCCTGTCAAAAGGGAAGAACACCCTAATAAAACTGCTAAAAAACCTGCTGTGCATCGGTTTTTCCATGTTGTTTTCAATAAACAATCTCTCCTTTCTCTTTGTTGTTTTTTCAAATGGGCAGTTCCATTTTCGGGAATATGCTGCATATCAAAAACTGCCCTGCTTCCCATTTTTCTTTAAGGTCTATCCCGAATCATCCACTTCTCTCCTTTCTCATGGCACTTTAAACCATGCAAAAAAGGAACTGCTTTTGCAATTCCTCTTTTGCACATTTTAAAAATAGCTATTTTCTATTTTCCCTGATTTCCTTTGTCAGCCAGTCATCAATCCCTTTTTCATGTTCTGCCCATAAACCGTCCGGATCCAGGTCCCACTGATTACGGTTGCAGGATAGAGAAAGTTCCTCACAGATATGGTATGTATGGTTACAGCCTTTTCGTATAGTATCCCGTTTCAATCTTTTTTTCGGACATTCAAAATCCGGATTCCCTTTTTTCTTCCTGTCTTCACTCACAGATTTCACTATACTTTTGGTCGCAGACAAGCCTAAGCTGCTTATCCATGTCATATACTTCCTCCACATGAGAAAGTCCACGTTTTTTTAATACTTGCAAAACCTCATACAAATCTCTCCAATTTCCAATCCCCGGATTTCCAAGGAATGTTTTTCCGGATACCTGATGGGCTATCTCTGCTTTTAAAATTCCTTCCGTTACATAAATCTCACTGCCTTCAGTTTTTCCAGATACTCCTACAATACTGCTGATTCCACACCCTTTCTTCTGGTTTGCACTAGAAAGCCATACATATTTATTTTTTCCTTTGGGATGATCCAAACGTATCTGAAATCCTGCCAGATATTTATCTACCGTATAAACAGGGCAAAGATATCCTCTGTTTCCTTCATAAAAATTAAGATCCCAGTTTCCTTCCCAATTAATATAAAAACTTGGAACACCTTCCAATCGGAATCCTTCTTTTATCAGCCGTCTCGCGATCTGTTGCGAATCCTCCTCACTGGTACTTTTATATCCCTTTTCTTCCATGTGCAGGATCATCTCCCTATCTGCCCCTCTTCTCTCCAGATCTTTGCGATGATACTCCTTCAGTTCCAGATAAGAGAGCATTTTTTTATAAACCTGATGCCGCTGTTCCAGATTCACTGGTTCAGCCAGATATTCTTTCTGTTTTCTCGCCCGTTTCTTAATCCCCTGGCTTTCTTCCTGCATTGCCTGCCGCGTCTTTTTCTTTCTGCCGGGTTCTTTCTGCTTTCTTCTATAAATTTCCCGGTATGCCTTTTTATACCGGTCTTTTCCTGTCAGATGACAAAGTTCCGCATAAAGTGTCAGCATATTATGGCCGGTTCCACAATCAAAACAATGAAAGACATTCATGATTTTTCCCTCTGCACAGATACAGATGCTTGCCTTTCCTCTTGCATCACCACAAAATGGACATACAACATTTGCTGCATTCTGGGTATCTTTTACCTGGTATCCACTTTTACAGTTTTCTAAAAATTCCATATCCAGCATCTTTGCTACATCAAAAATAGTGAACGGGGCAACCGGATCAGATTCTGTACACTTTCTTTTTTTCATACCATTTTAACCTTTCTGGAAATATCCCCTTATAAAAACGGAAAAGGCATGACCTGCACGCCTCTTCCTTATTCTTTAACTTTCTAAGCAGCTTTTTGTTCATAAAAGCTGTGCAGCTTCTTTCATTTTAAAATCTGACCCCCTGTATTCCTTCGCAAACCATTGCAACTGCCGGTAACCCGCTTCTGTTTCAAGCATCTCCACAAATGTTTTTCCTTCAAACAAAGCATAAGGGCAGATTACTTTTTTGGCTTCTTCTACCGTCAGAGGTTTCTTCTCTGTTTCACTTTCCATATCTCTTTGTAACTGCAAGAAAAAGTCATCTTCATCTACCTCTTCAAAGGGAACCTCTTCT
>UQJE01000129.1 GCA_900541345.1 uncultured Blautia sp. | reverse complement strand
GAAGTTTCTGTAAAACGTAAAGTTGCACTTCCGGAAAAAGAAGAGCGATAAACGAGGAAATATTTTTGTGCAAAAAAAACAAATGTTTTTTGACTGCAGCAGAAAATGAATTTGTTTGATGTCAACAAATAAAACGTGGAGGTAATACTTTATGAACAAAGCATTTTATGTACCTATCCAAAATGCCATGAACCTTACAAATGAGCAGATAAGTTTTCTGCAAGAAAGCTTTTGACTGTCCTCGATTTCTACCACTATACTCTATAAAACCTAGATTTTCTAAATTTAAGGATTCCACATAAGAATCTATTACTCGGACAGAATTATCCTTACTTATTAAGTTATCTAATGAAGTGGTTACCATTCTTGTTTGATATCTACTTCCTACCCGATTATTCCCAGAAGATAAGCGGCATTTTCCCAGAGAATCTGCTGTTTTTCTTTTTCAGAAAGACCGGTAAGATTTTGTAATTTTTCCACGCAGTCTTTCTGGTAAGTCCAGGGTGCGTCTGTGCCGAAAAGAATCTTATCTGCGCCGTGGAGATGGATCATTCTTGTAAGCTGCTCCTCTTCCATGTGCATAATGGAGTAGGAGGTGTCAAAATATACATTTTTTCCGCAGAGCTTTTCCTCGGCTTCCTTATAATTGCCGTTACTTCCCATATGAGCGAGAATCAGTCTGGGAGGAGCGGTGTCCTCGAGTACATGGAGAATCATATCAGGAGAGCAGAATGCTTCATCGGGAGTGTAGGGGTCATCTCCTGCGTGAGTGAGGACAGAAAGACCAAGCTCTGAGGCAGCGTAAATAATGCGCATATACCGGATGTCATCAAAATATACACCCTGGTAGTTGGGATGAAGTTTAATGCCCTGAAAACCTTCTCTTTTTATCAGTTTTAAAATTTCCTTATAATTGTCGCATACAGGGTGAAGACCGGCGAAGGAAATAAGGCGTTGTGAGGAGTTGTCGGCATAGGTTTCATTAATCTCTGCTGCAAAACGAATAACAGAATCAATTTGATGTGGATTTGTGACAACGGGCAGGATCACACTTATATCCACGCCGCTTTTTTCCATGGAATCAAGAAGCCCAGCGGCAGTTCCATTCATGCTTGGGGTGTGGTTCATTACAAAAGAAAGTTTTGGCACTGCTTTTTCTGCAACCTTGTCCGGGAAAATATGTGTATGAAAATCTATAATCATAATAAAACCTCTCTTTCGGGTGAATTCTTTCGCGATTTGCACAGGCATCATTATAAAACAAAATTTTTTCGGTTTCAATCAGAGAAAAAGAATGATAAAATAAAAATGTAAGTAAACAGCAAGGGAGGCATAAAAATATGTATCGAATATTAATTGTGGAGGATGATGAAACAATAGCAGATCTTGTGCAGAAGCATCTTCAGTCCTGGGGGTATCAGGTGGAATGCGTCAGTGATTTTTCCAATGTCCTTCGGGAATTTGTGCAGAAAGATCCGCAGCTCGTTCTTCTTGATTTAAAGCTTCCCTTTTATAATGGATTTCACTGGTGCGAGGAAATCAGGCGGATTTCTCAGGTTCCTGTTTTGTTTCTTTCTTCCGCAGCAGACAACATGAATATGGTTATGGCAATGAGCCGGGGAGCAGATGATTTTATTGCAAAACCTTTTGACCTTGAAGTACTTGCTGCAAAGGTGCAGGCTGTTTTAAGACGGACGTATGCTTTTGGAAAAAATTCCAATTTTCTGGAATGCGGAGGCGTGATTTTAAATCTTGGAAACGGAACGATTCAATATAATGGGGAAAGTTCGGAGCTTACAAGAAACGAGCTTCGGATTCTGCAGATTTTAATGGAACATGCGGGAAAAATTGTATCCAGAGACGATATTATGACACATCTATGGGAAAATGACAGTTTTGTGGATGATAATACCCTGACAGTAAATATGACGCGTCTTCGAAAAAAACTGGAGGGTATGGGACTTTCGGATTTTATTGTGACAAAAAAAGGAATGGGCTATATGGCACAGGGAGGGCTTGCGTGAAATATCTCAGAGAATATTCAGGAAGAATGAAAAAATATGCGGCCGCTTTTTTGTTGTGCTGTTTGACGGCTGGATGTGTGGCTTTTCTTTATGATCTTCCGGCAGAACCGGTGATTTATGGGGGCGTTTTATGTACGCTGATTATGTTTCTTTTTTTCTGGGACGGATACCGAAAATATGTAAGACGAAGAGAAACTCTTCAGCAGATTTTAAATAACAACTTTCTGGAAGAAAAAATGTTTCCGGAGCCTTTTGATGAGACAGAGAGGCTGTATCAGGAAATCGTGAAAAATTTTAACAGTCTCCGCATGAAATCGGAAGGAGGAAAACGTCGTTTTTATGAGGAGCTGACCGATTATTATACTATGTGGGTGCATCAGATTAAGACCCCCATTTCGGCACTTCGTCTTCTTCTTCAGGAAAACCGGGAAGAAAATAAGGCGGAATTATCCGAGCTTTTTAAAATTGAGCAGTATGTAGAAATGGTTCTGGGATATTTAAGAACAGAAGACATATCTGCAGATATGAGCTTTCAGGAGTATGAGCTGGACAGTCTTATAAAAGAGCAGATACATAAGTATGCAAGAATCTTTGTTGGGAAAAAACTGACGCTTCATTATGAAGGGGTGGAAGAACGGGTTCTTACAGACGGAAAATGGCTGGGATTTGTAATCGGGCAGATTTTTTCCAACGCTTTAAAATATACGAAGCAGGGAGGGATTTCCGTTTACATGAGCGGAGCCCACACTCTTGTAATTGAAGATACAGGAATCGGGATTCGTCCGGAAGACCTTCCAAGAGTGTTTGAAAAAGGATTTACCGGGCATAATGGCAGAGAGGATAATCGCGCTACGGGAATCGGACTTTATCTTTGCGTGAAGATTATGAAGAAACTGCGCCATGAGATTACGATAGAATCCACACCAGGAAAAGGTACAAAGATTTATCTTTTTCTGGGAAGAAAAGCGCTTGATATGTATTGACAGGAGGAATTTATGGGAGAAGTACAGCAGTCAAATTATGAAAAGGTTCTGGAAATGTGGCGCCAGAATTTCCTGAAAATGGACCATGAGTCGTTAATTAAAAAATTTCAGATGGAAGCAGATGAAGAAAATCTGTATCTTGTATATTTCAACAAAAAACTTAAGATTAACAGAATCACAGGAAAGATTTTCTACATGGAGGATCCGGAGAGAAAGCCGGGATTTGATACTTCGATTACTATATATAATATGTTTCACTATGCCTGTGAAGTTCCGGCAGAATCGGGAAAACTTGTGCCATTCCGTGAAGTGAAGCGAGTGTATCCTTTTGAGGCAGCATATAAGAGAACGATTCTGAAACGGTTTTCTGAAACGTTTTCCGGTCACGTAAAAGAACTTTCTGAGGCTTGTGAAGCTCTCGGAGGAAAAAAATTACCCCAGGGGGATGCGGGGTATGTGATTCCTGTTTTTCCTTTTCTTCACATCGCAGTTCTTTTCTGGGATGGCGACGATGAATTTGAAGCACAGGGCAATATGCTTTTTGATTCCAATATTACAGATTTTTTTCACGAGGAAAATGTAGTATGTGTAGCAGCAGATGCTGTGTATTATCTTACATTAGCGGCAGGAATGGAAGGAGAGGAAATTTATGCCGCATCTTCACGGGAGGCAGATTCTCTCTCTAACCTTACAGAAATGTAAGAATACAGCTTAAATTGTAACCCGGGTCTATGGAAACAGGACCCGGGTTATATTATAGTAAATTACAGTGATAGCAACATCGTTACAGAACAGAAAGGAGAAAGAATATGTCGTTATTGGAAGTAACAAATGTAAAAAAAATATACAGTACCCGATTTGGAGGAAATAAAGTGCAGGCGTTATCAAATGTTACATTTTCTGTGGAGGAAGGAGAATTTGTGGCGATCATGGGAGAGTCAGGAAGTGGAAAAACTACACTTTTAAATATTCTGGCGTCTCTTGACCGCCCCACAGAGGGAGAGGTGCTTCTTGAGGGGAAAAGCATTGTTCATTTAACGGAGAAGGAGATTTCAGCATTCAGAAGAAAGAACCTTGGGTTTGTATTTCAGGATTTTAACCTTCTGGATACGTTTAGTCTTCGTGATAATATTTATCTTCCCCTTGTTCTTGCAGGGGAAAATTACAGAGAAATGGAACAGAAGATACGTCCCATTGCACAGGCTCTCCGCATTGCAGATATTTTGGAGAAGTATCCTTATGAGGTTTCCGGCGGACAGAAGCAGAGGGCGGCAGTTGCAAGAGCCTTGATTACAGAGCCGAGACTGATTCTTGCAGACGTAAACTGAACCCCATGTGCTTACTGTACATAGCGTGTACACAGTAGGATTA
>UQJE01000128.1 GCA_900541345.1 uncultured Blautia sp. | reverse complement strand
AAAAAAGGAATTTACAAGCCTTGATTTTGCTGGGCTGAAGATTCCGAGAGATTATTAGATAGAAAGGGAGGGTGAAGTTGGGCAGGATTATTGCAGTAGCAAATCAGAAAGGCGGAGTAGGAAAATCCACTACAGCCATTAATCTTTCGGCATGTCTTGCGGAAAAAGGCAAAAAAGTATTGGCGATTGATATAGATCCACAGGGAAATACTACAAGTGGATTAGGCGTTGACAAGAATGCAGTAGACAAAACATTATATGAGCTTCTTTTGGGTGAAGTAACAGCAAAAGAAGTAATCATAAAAGATGTGGTAGAGAATGTGGATTTAATACCATCTAATATGAATCTTTCCGGTTCAGAGATTGAGCTGATTGGAATTGAAAATAAGGAATACATATTAAAGGGCATTACAGATAAAATAAGAAGAAAATATGATTATATCATTATGGATTGTCCGCCATCATTGAGTATGCTTACAATCAATGCGCTGACAGCAGCAACGTCTGTTTTGGTACCGATTCAATGTGAATATTATGCTTTAGAGGGGCTCTCACAGTTGATTCATACGATTGAGCTCGTGAAAGACCGTCTAAATAAGAGACTCAAAATAGAAGGTGTCGTATTTACTATGTACGATGCAAGAACAAATCTCTCTCTGCAGGTAGTAGAAAATGTGAAGGATAACTTGCAGCAAAATATATATAAAACAATTATTCCGCGAAATGTACGATTGGCAGAAGCGCCAAGCTATGGAATGCCTATTAATTTGTATGATTCGAAATCGGCAGGAGCGGAAAGTTATCGCCTTCTGGCTGACGAAGTAATAAACAGGGAGGGTGAATAATGGCAGTGAGAAAAACAGGGGGACTGGGAAGAGGTTTGGATGCGTTGATACCTGCCAAAGCAGCTTCTGAAAAAGAAACTGTAAAAAAATCTCAGACAGCAGCAAAAACTGAGAAGAAGACAGCGCCTGTTATTACAGAGAAAAAAGTGAAGATTTCCAGTGTAGAGCCAAATCGTTCACAGCCCAGAAAACACTTTGATGAAGATGCTCTTTTGGAACTGGCGGAATCCATCAAACAGTATGGTGTTCTTCAACCGTTGCTTGTATCAGATAAAAAAGGATACTATGAAATTATAGCGGGAGAACGACGGTGGCGTGCGGCAAAAATAGCAGGATTGAAGGAAATTCCTGTAATTGTAAAAGAATTTACAGAGCAGGAGGTTGTGGAAATTTCTCTTATTGAAAACATTCAGAGAGAAGACTTAAATCCTATTGAAGAAGCTATGGCATATAAACGACTTCTTGACGAGTTTCATTTAAAACAGGATGAAATAGCAGAACGGGTTGCGAAAAGCAGAACAGCGGTAACGAATTCTATGCGTCTTTTAAAGTTGGATGAAAAAGTACAGCAGATGTTAATAGATGAAATGATTTCCGCAGGTCATGCAAGGGCAATTCTGGCTTTGCCGGACAAGGAAATGCAGGCATCTGTTGCTGCGAAGGTGTTTGATGAGAAAATGAGCGTAAGGGAGACTGAAAAGCTTGTAAAAACACTTATGGAGCCACCCAGAGAAAAAAATGTGGAGAAAAACACAACAGAAGATGCTGTTTATGAAAGCCTGGAAGAAAAAATGAAGGCAATTATGGGAACAAAGGTGATCATTAACAGAAAGAAAAACGATAAGGGAAAAATCGAAATAGAATATTATTCAAGAGATGAACTGGAAAGAATCATAGAGCTGTTTGAATCAATCAGATAAGGAGAATATTGAATGAGCGGTATTTTTGACAGTTTGGGAATTGACCCGGGAATTATCATTATTATATTGCTGGTTCTGTCCATTATCCTTATTATAAATGTGGTCAGCAGTAATATGCGTCTGAGCCGATTAGAAAGAAAATATAAGATTTTCATGAAGGGAACAGACGGCCAGTCACTGGAGAAAATGTTCGTAAGAAAATTTGCTCAGATAGACAGACTTTACGAGGCAAAGGAAGATCATGAAAGAGATATTAATTATCTGAAGAAATCCTTCCAATATATTTTTAGTAAATATGGTATTGAAAAATACGATGCCTTTGAAGATGTAGGAGGAAAATTGAGCTTTGCGCTGGCAATGCTTGATAAAGATAATTCCGGCCTGATTTTAAATGCAGTACACAGCAGAGATAATTGTTTCCTGTATTTAAAAGAAATTGTAAAGGGAGAATCTTATGTGATGTTAAGCCAGGAAGAGGTAGAAGCTCTTCGTAAGGCTGTGAATTGTGGAATTGGAGAAATGGAAGAAAAAGAATAAATAACAGGAGGACAATATGTTAGATATTAAGTTTGTAAGAGAAAATCCGGAGGTTGTAAAACAGAATATCCGTAATAAATTCCAGGACAGCAAGCTGGAACTGGTAGATAAGGTACTGGAGCTTGATAAAGAGAACAGAGAAATCAAACAGGAAGTAGAAGCATTACGTGCAGAAAGAAATAAAATTTCAAAACAGATCGGCGCTTTGATGGGACAGGGAAAGAAAGAAGAAGCAGAGGAAGTGAAAAAACAGGTAGCAGCTTCCGGTGCAAGAATTGAAGAGCTTTCCACAAGAGAAAAAGAAGTGGAAGAAGAACTTCTGAAAAATATGATGGTGATTCCGAATATTATCGATCCGTCTGTTCCGATTGGTAAAGATGACAGCGAGAATGTAGAGGTTGAGAGATTTGGAGAGCCGGTTGTTCCGGATTTTGAGGTTCCGTATCATACAGATATTATGGAAAACTTTGACGGAATTGACTTAGACAGCGCAAGAAGAGTGGCTGGAAATGGATTTTATTATCTTATGGGCGACATCGCAAGACTTCATTCTGCAGTGATTTCCTATGCCCGCGATTTTATGATCAATAGAGGATTTACTTACTGCGTACCTCCTTTTATGATTCGAAGCAGTGTAGTAACCGGGGTTATGAGCTTTGCAGAAATGGAAGCAATGATGTATAAAATAGAAGGTGAAGACCTGTATCTTATTGGTACAAGTGAGCATTCTATGATTGGAAAATTTATCGATCAGATTATTCCGGAAGAAGAACTTCCAAAAACTCTTACAAGTTATTCTCCGTGTTTCCGTAAAGAAAAAGGAGCACACGGACTGGAAGAGAGAGGCGTTTACCGTATTCACCAGTTTGAAAAACAGGAAATGGTTGTTGTATGCCGTCCTGAGGAAAGCCCGGAATGGTTTGAAAAACTCTGGAAGAATACAGTGGATTTATTCCGTTCTATGGATATTCCGGTTCGTACTCTGGAATGCTGTTCCGGAGATTTGGCAGACTTAAAAGTGAAATCTATTGATGTGGAGGCATGGTCTCCGCGCCAGAAGAAATATTTTGAGGTAGGAAGTTGCTCCAATCTTGGAGACGCGCAGGCGCGTCGTTTGAAAATCCGTGTAAATGGAAAAGATGGAAAGAAATATCTGGCGCATACTTTAAACAATACAGTTGTAGCACCGCCAAGAATGTTGATTGCATTCCTGGAGAATAATCTCAATGAGGACGGTTCTGTGAACATTCCAAAAGCATTACAGCCTTACATGGGAGGAATGACAAAGATTGAGAAAAAACGTGCATAAAACTGGCTTTTTCAGGAGGTGTTTTTGTGCATAGTTATTTAAGAGCAGTTGGTTTTTCGGAGATAAAAAAGAGAAGAGAAATAGAAGAAATTATAAAGGAAGTAATTGAGACATATGACGAAAAAAACGTCGTAGAAGATTATGAAGACGGCATTTTCGCAGAGTTCTCTAAAAATTATGGATGTGACTGTGGTATTACGGTGTGTGGACAGTATGATGAAAATAATGAGTTTCACGTGGAATATTATTTTCCATTTTTTCGCGGGACTGGAATTACAACAGATGAAAATGTTGTGGTAGAGCGCCACACAGCGCAGCAGTCTTTTGCTGGCGCGTGTGATGATTTAAGAATCGGCGTGACTTTGATTTTTTATCTTCAGAATGCGGCTGAATATATGCTGGAAAATCAGAAGGGGATTGCACCTGAGGGGCGGAAGACTCTTACAATCTCCGGACTTGCAAAGGAAGGAATGGTTCTCCTTCCTTTGCAAAAAGATAAAGAGGCGGCGAGGGTAGAGCGCGAGCTGGCGAAAAACAGAAGTAACTTGATTGCAGCGGCCAGAAATGGTGACGAAGATGCAATGGAAAGCCTTACTATGGAAGATATGGATACGTATTCTATGATTTCCCAGCGAATTGTCAGGGAAGATATTTTTTCTATCGTAGATTCATATTTTATGCCGTATGGAATAGAATGTGATCAGTACAATGTGATGGGAGAAATTCTTGATTTTGTGCAGTTTAAGAATATCCTTACGGGAGAGGAGATTTATCAGCTATCCAACGTTA
>UQJE01000127.1 GCA_900541345.1 uncultured Blautia sp. | reverse complement strand
TTGTTGTGATGACAAGACAGATGGCTGGCGGAGGAGGCGGCGGAAACACGAATTCCAAAATGCTTAATTTTGGGAGAAGCCGTGCTCAAATGTCAAAACCGGACGATATGAAAGTTACATTTCAGAATGTAGCCGGTCTTCAGGAGGAAAAAGAAGATCTTGAGGAAGTGGTTGATTTTTTAAAAGCTCCTCAGAAATATACAAAGGTAGGAGCGAGAATTCCGAAAGGTGTTCTGCTTGTGGGACCTCCGGGAACCGGCAAAACACTTCTTGCGAAAGCAGTGGCAGGAGAGGCTGGCGTTCCTTTCTTTTCCATTTCCGGTTCCGATTTTGTGGAAATGTTTGTAGGTGTAGGTGCGTCCCGTGTCAGAGATTTATTTGAGAAGGCAAAGGACCATGCACCGTGTATTATTTTTATTGATGAAATTGATGCGGTTGCAAGACAGAGAGGAACTGGTCTGGGAGGCGGTCACGATGAGAGAGAGCAGACACTGAATCAGCTTCTTGTAGAGATGGATGGTTTTGGTGTTAATGAAGGCATTATTGTGATGGCTGCAACAAACCGTGTGGATATTCTCGATCCAGCGATTTTAAGACCAGGTCGTTTTGACCGTAAGGTTGCAGTGGGAAGACCGGATGTAAAAGGAAGAGAAGAAATTCTTGGTGTTCATGCGAAGGATAAGCCGCTGGGAGAAGATGTGGATCTTCGTCAGGTTGCACAGACAACAGCAGGTTTTACAGGAGCAGATCTGGAAAACCTTTTAAATGAGGCTGCGATTGTAGCTGCAAAGGAAAACAGAGGTTTTATTACGCAGCAGGATATAAAGAGTTCCTTTATTAAGGTGGGAATTGGTGCGGAGAAAAAGAGCCGGGTGATTTCTGATAAAGAAAAGAAGATTACGGCTTATCATGAGGCGGGCCACGCTATTCTTTTCCATGTACTTCCCGATATGGAGGCTGTTTATACGATTTCCATTATTCCTACGGGAATCGGGGCAGCCGGTTATACCATGCCTCTTCCTGAAAATGATGAAATGTTTGATACAAGAGGCAAGATGCTCCAGGAAATTACTACGCTTCTTGGTGGCCGCGTGGCAGAAGAGATTATTTTCGGAGACATTACAACAGGAGCTTCCAATGATATTAAACGCGCAACTGGAACAGCGAGAGCTATGGTAATGAAATACGGAATGTCTGAGAAGGTGGGACTTATTTCCTATGGCGATGAAGACGATGAGGTATTTATCGGACGCGACCTTGCCCATACAAGAGGATACAGTGAAGATGTTGCGAGAGAAATCGACAGGGAGATCCACCGCATTATTGACGAGTGTCATGCTCGTGCAAAAGAGATTATTCTGGAGAATAAAGAGGTTCTTCATGCTTGTGCAGAGCTTCTTCTGAAGCAGGAAAAAGTGCATCGTGATGAATTTGAAGCACTTTTTACAACAAATCAGAAAAATGCCTAAAAATACAGTATAGAAACTTCACAAAAAAGTGTGCCGAATTTTTTTAAGTTTGTGCACACTTTTCTGTTGCTACATGATATTATATACATCGTAAAAACCCCCCAATACATTATATAGTTTTTGCTACACCCCATAAGAAGAAATACCTTCTCCAAAAAAGGCAGCTTACCCCGCTGCCTTTTTTACTGTCCAAAAATATAGGAGTTTTCAAAAATCAGGACAGAATCAGTTGTAAAAACTTTCAAACTAAGATAAAATAAAAGAATGTACGTATATTAGAAATAAAGAGGTATAATATGGAGCGTAAAGATGTGGACATCGTAAAAAAGATGCAGTATATATTAAATATGAGATCTGTCTTAAACAAGAATGCGTTTTTCAGCGACGGAACAGAGTACTACAGAACTCCTGCCGAACCACGGGAAGGTGATGAGGTTACAATCCGTTTCCGGACACAGAGGAATAATGTAGACGCTGTATATCTTGTATGTGACGGAAAGCATATCGAGATGGAAGTGACAGAGACAGCAAAAGGCTTTGATTATTATTCTGCACAGATCACTATGGGAAGTAAAGTAAGCCGTTACCATTTTGAGATTATATATGGCTCTCTTACCTGTTACTATAATACTCAGGGTGTAAGAATGGAATACGAAGAACGTATGGATTTCGAGATTTACCCGGGATATGAGACTCCGGACTGGGCAAAAGGCGCAGTTATGTATCAGATTTATATTGACCGTTTTTATAATGGGGATAAAAGTAACGATGTGGAGACAGGAGAATATTTCTACATTGGCGATGTGAGCACGAAAGTGGATAACTGGGAAAAAACACCTGCAGTTATGGGAGTACGCGAGTTCTACGGAGGAGATCTTCAGGGTATTCTTGACAAGCTGGATTATCTTCAGGATCTGGGAGTTGAGGTTCTGTACTTAAATCCCGCCTTTGTTTCTCCGAGTAATCATAAATATGACTGTCAGGATTATGATTATATTGACCCTCATTATGGAAAAATCGTGGAGGACTGTGATGGTCTTTTAAATCCCGGAGACAGGGAAAATGCACATGCTTATAAATATATCCGCCGTGTGACGGATAAGAGAAATCTGGAAGCGAGCAATGAGCTGTTTGCAAAACTTGTGGAGGAAGTCCATAAGAGGGGCATGCGTGTAATACTTGATGGTGTCTTTAATCATTGTGGTTCTTTTAATAAATGGATGGACAGGGAACGGATTTATGAAAATCAGGAGGGCTACCCCAAGGGGGCCTATGTTTCTGCGGATAGTCCATATCGGGATTTTTTTGATTTTAAAGATACAAACAGATGGCCGTATAATCCCACATACGATGGCTGGTGGACGCATGATACACTTCCAAAATTAAATTATGAGGCGTCTACTACACTTTATGATTATATTTTAAAAGTAGGAAAAAAATGGGTTTCCCCGCCGTATAATGTAGATGGCTGGCGTCTTGATGTTGCGGCGGATTTGGGGCACAGCAATGAGTTTAACCATCAGTTCTGGAAAGATTTTCGCCGGGCAGTGAAAGAGGCAAATCCAGAAGCAATCATCCTTGCAGAACATTATGGAAATCCGGAAGGCTGGCTTCTTGGCGACGAGTGGGACACCGTTATGAATTACGATGCTTTTATGGAGCCGATTACATGGTTTCTTACAGGAATGGAAAAGCATAGTGATGAGTATCGGGAGGACTTATATGGAAACAGTGAGGCATTCATCGGAGCAATGCGCACCCATATGCGTTCTTTGCATATGTCTGCTCTCTATACGGCAATGAATGAACTTTCAAACCATGACCACTCCCGTTTTCTTACAAGGACAAACAGAAAGGTAGGTCGTGTTTCCTATGCAGGAGCAGCAGCAGCTTCTCAGGGAATCAATCCTGCAGTAATGCGCGAAGCCGTTGTGATCCAGATGACATGGCCGGGAGCGCCGACTGTTTATTACGGAGATGAGGCGGGTGTATGCGGCTTTACAGATCCGGATAACAGAAGAACATATCCCTGGGGAAAAGAAGATCAGCAGATGCTTGATTTTCATAGAAGTATGATAAAACTCCATAAAGAATATGAAGTGATTCGAAAAGGTTCTCTTAATTTCCTGTGGAATGATTATCAGGGGCTTTCCTATGGACGTTTTTCTGATAATGAGCAGATGATTGTTATTCTGAATAACCTTGCAGAAGACCGGGAAATTGAGGTGGAAGTATGGCAGACGGGTATTTCCCGTCAGGAGGATACAGTTCTTGAGCGTGTTATGCTTACTTATAGAGCGGGATATACAGAAGAAAAAGATTCTTATATTGCAAGAGGCGGCATTGTGCGCTTAAATGTTCCGGGATACGGAGCCGTCATACTTTATCATAAAGACGAGGAAGAATGTGAGTGAGAACATTTTAGTAATAAAAAAGAAGATGAGATACAAAAAGTGTATCTTGTCTTCTTTTTTTCTTGACAATGAACTTTAATGTTTCATTCACATACATGCTCCAGTCCCTGCTTCATAATGGTAGATACATGGTCATCTGCCAGGGAATAATAAACAGTCTTTCCGTCTCTTCTGTATTTTACAAGAGACATTTGTTTCAGAATACGCAGCTGGTGTGAAATTGCGCTCTGCGTCATAGAAAGCGTATCTGCAATATCCTGTACGCAAAGCTCCTGGGCAGACAGGGCATAAAGAATGCGAATGCGGGTGGGATCTCCGAAAACCTTAAAAAGCTCAGCAAGATTATAAAGAGTTTCCTCGCCGATGGGATATTCTTCTATAGGAGTGCTGTGAGAATGTGTATGTTCTCTGTTGATCTGGTTATATTTTTCCATAGTAGTACCTTTCTGAAATACAGATGTAAGAAAACCCAGGACTATAATCCTGGGTTAAAAGTAAGTGGATGGAGAAGGATTCGAACCTTCGAAGGCGTTGCCAACAGATTTACAGTCTGCCCCCTTTGGCCACTCGGGAATCCATCCTTATTTAATAAGTGGGGCCTACAGGGCTCGAACCTGTGACCCTCTGCTTGTAAGGCAGATGCTCTCC
>UQJE01000126.1 GCA_900541345.1 uncultured Blautia sp. | reverse complement strand
AAGAAGAGGCTATGGAGCCGAAGGTAGTAGAAATCAACGGAAGAACATATTGTGATAAGACATTGACCCGATACGATGAAGAGAATATGGCAAGAGCCATTGAGGCTTCTACGCTGACCGCTATGGTGGACTATATCAAAAACTGTAAAGAGGAGCTTCGTGAGAACATGATCATCCATGTAACGGATCCACGCACAGTAAAATTATATTCCGGACTTACAAAGGAGCGGAAGAGGGAGTATCTTTTCCAGTCTTCTGCAATCGTGCCAAAATTCCATTTCGATGAATGGTATGATCAGGAACGCTTCCTTATTGAGCTGCAGGCAAACTTTGAAGTAAACGAAGATTTGGAAGCAATCTTAAAAGTATCTGGAAATGTGGAAGCAAAAACTACAGCAAATTATGGAGATGATGGAGTGACACAGAAAACAACAATTAAGCAGGGAATTGCTTCCAAAGCAGATGTACTGGTTCCAAATCCGGTTACGCTGGTTCCTTACCGTACTTTCCTGGAAGTCACACAGCCGGAAAGCCAGTTTGTATTCCGTATTAAAGATAGCGGCGGGCAGCCTGCGTTTAAGATTGTAGAAGCAGAAGGCGGGCTCTGGAGAAACGCTGCCATGCAGAGCATAAAGGAATACTTTGAGAAGCAGTTTGAAAATATGAAGACGGGAAATATCACAATTATCGCGTAAGAAAAAGAATCCCCTGTCCGAATTGGGCAGGGGAGATTATGAAGGGATAAAAGAAATGCAGTCAATATGTTTTACGATTCCCGGAAAGCCGCAGGGCAAGGCACGGGCACGAACTTTTTATAATCCAAAGACAAAGGGCATGAGCAGTATGACACCGGAAAAGACGGTCCTGTATGAAAACCTTATTTCTACCTGTTACCTGCAGGCTGCCGGGGAAGAACGTTTTTCCGATGAGGATTATCTCCTGGTACGTATCCAGGCATACTTTGAACCGGCGAAGAGCATTACAAAAAAGAAGAGAGAAGAAATGCTTCAGGGAATGGTTCTTCCGGCAAAGAAACCGGACATTGATAACATTGTAAAATCAGTCCTGGACGCACTGAACCAGGTGGCATACCGGGACGATACACAGGTTGTAGAGCTCCATGTAAGGAAGCAGTACAGCGACAGACCCAGAGTGGAGGTCTGTATAGAGAGAATATAAGCATTTCCATTTAGACAGGAAAGCAGGTGGTCATAAATGGGACGAGGTGCCCCGAATAAAAAAGGACTGGACTACTTTCCGAAGATGGTTGATTTTTATGAAGATGATAGAATCTTCGATTTACTGGACCGATACGGTCCACTGGGTGTGACCGTGTATGACTGTATACTGTGCATTGTATATAAACACGGATACTACGCAGAGATCCCCTTGGATAAGCTATCTCGAATGATCACTAAGATGATCGGGAACAAGTGGGTGAAGAGCAGCAAGGTTGTCGTGCAAGTGGTGCACTTTTGCTCTGAGATAGGGCTCATTGACGATGCCCTCATGACGAAAAACATCATCACCTCTGTTGGAATTCAAAGACGCTTTTACAAGATAGCGGTAAAGCTGATGAAAAGACAACTCTATGATGACCAGTATTGGCTCCTCAAAAATGAAGAAACGGGAGAGCCTTTATTAAATGCACCCAAAAATCGAAATATTTCGGAAACAACTGGAATTATTTCGGAAGAAAATCGAATAACTTCGGAATTAAGTCCCATAAAAGAAAAGGAAAGTAAAGATATATATAATATAGCAGCTTCGCCTGGGAGATACTTTGAAGAGTCTTCTTTGAATGATGCGTTTCTTTTGTTTCTCCGTGTACGGGCGAATAATGGAGATAAGCTGCTGCCGGAACAGATAGCGCTTTTAAGGGAAGAAGTTTTATCATTATCGGATAATATAGATGAGCAAGTTGCTATTGTAAAAAAGGCTGCTATGAGCAACTGGCGAAGTTTTTATTCTTCCAAGAAACAGAGAACTGGCAACGGAAAAGGAGTGCAGAAAAAGAACCGGTTCAATAACTTCCCTCAGAGGGATAATGCGGATGTGATAAAGCAGTTGGAAGCAATGGGAGGGAAAAGCCATGACACGGAATCAGGCAATGTATAAATGGTCCGGAGGCTGTTGTTGGCAATATACCTGTAAGGAATGCAGAAATCTTATCCGGGTAGAAATTGGGAAGAGAACGGCATATAAATGCCTGGTTTACGGAAATACCGGAAGTGTCGCCACAGATTGGAAGGCGTTCTATATGGCTTGTAGGCATTTTAACCAGCCGGTACCAGAAAGACCGTTGATAGAGACCGGAGGACAGCCGCAGAACTCGGAAGAGGAGCTACCTGGACAGATCAGTATTTTTGATATAGATGGAATTGTTCCGAGAACAGGAGAAAAAAATGAGTAGAGCAGAATTAAGAAGGCAATAAAGAAGCCAGAAGAAAGATAGAAAGAAAGCAGAAACGATTCTGAAGCAGGCGGGATTCCCGGCGTTTCAGATGCCGCCTGCACCGATGAGGACCACAAATCTCTCTACCGCAGAAGTGGCAAACTTAACAGGGGCAAAGGTTGCGGTATTGGAACAGTGGCGCAGGGAGCAGACCGAGGAGATTAAAAAAGCGTGTATTGTGGAAGCACAAGAGAAGCTTGATAAAGCGGAGGAATACTCCACTCTTTGTAATATTATCACATCATTAAAAGCTCTTGATGGTTTCCGGTACGGAAAAGCAGCGGCGGCGCACCTTCTGGAACATTATTCGGAGTGTGTGGAAACTGCCGAAAAACAGAATATCAGGAAAACCTATGAGGAACTCCACGAGAAGTGGGGAATCGAACTGGAATTTGATTCTCCGGAATTAAACAAAGAGATGGGCTTCGATGATGTGAACTGGATGGAGGAATACATAGGCAGGAATATCCCTTATTCTGTTTACTGCAAAATATGGGATGACGCCAAGAATATTCAGTCCGTGGCAACACAGCTGGCGGTTATTTGGGAACTGTGCGAGAATTTCAGCTTCTCAAAACACAAGAAGGGCGATGGAAGTATGTTGGATAAGTTTATGCGCGGAACCAAAGCAAAATATGATGAGATTGACGTAGACCCACACGGACCCAGCAAGGTGTTGAAGCTGCTGAAAGAAAAATATGATATTGACATAACATGGTCAGAGAATACGCAGAAGACAATTGACAGGTTTGGACTGTGAGAAAATAGGAGGATAAGGTTATGTGGATTTTACATCAGAACAAAGAAGTGATATTAAATACTGATAATGTGTTGAGCATTGAATATTCTAATTATCCACCACACAGCTTAAATGTAGAGAAAAAACACGCAGTTATATGTTGGAGCGGTGGTGAAGAATTAAGCAGCGACATTATGATGGGAACGTATCTGTCAAAAGAACGCTGTCTTGAGGTAATCCAGGACATTGTGAAAAATATCCATCTCAAAAATCCAACTTATGAGATGCCGGAGAAATAGGGAGCTATCTAAAATCCAATATATATCACAATAAGGGAGGAGCTGTCACTCCTCCCGGAAAGGAGACTTATGGATACAACGGGACTGCTCTTCCCAAAGACGAAGAATAAGAAAAAACGAAAGAAACACCATGCAAACATCATTCCCTGCAACAGAAAAGGCGTGTGCTATCTCTGCAAACGCCATACCTACACCCATGAGCACCATATCTTTGACGGGGCAAACAGAAGCCGATCGGAAGAATATGGTTTAAAGGTTTATTTATGCGTGGAATGCCATGAAACCGGAAAGGAAGCAGTACATACCTGCGTCCGGACAAGAAAATACCTAGAAAGGATAGGGCAGCAGGAATTTGAGCGGCAGGTAGGCAGCAGGGAAGAGTTTATGAGGATATTTGGAAGGAATTGTTTGTAAGGAGGAAATAAAATGCGATACACAGAATACCACACAGGAGTGGCGGTTATCAAAGATAAAACACTCCTGAAGGAAGCGATGGCGAAATTAGCCAAACTGGAGGATGCGGAGGAACAAGGCAGATTAAATGTGTACCCAGAAGGGTTCCCTCTTTCCCCGATACTTGAAGAAAAATATACGAAAGACGGAAAAAAGAATGAACAGAGAAATCCTTTTTAAAGCAAAGAGAAAAGATAATGGTGAATGGGTGGAAGGCGGATATTTCAGCGAACCTTATACGGATAAGAAATATATTATTCGTTGGAATAGCTTTGGGATTGGGTTTAATGAATTTATTGAAGTGAATCCAGACACCCTCTGCCAGTACACAGGGCTTACCGACAAGAACGGTCAGAAGATTTGGGAGAATGATATTGTAAGTATTAATGCATATTCTTACTATGAACCAGAAGACGATTACTTTGGAGTCGTAAAGTATTCATCAAAAGATGCTTGTTGGTGCTTATGTGGTGAAGTTTCGGATGTTATATGCGAATGTTTTGGAAGTTATACTACAGAAATTAACAAACATGGAAATATTTTCGATAATCCAGAACTGTTGGAGGTGGAGTGATATGAAAGAGATAAATGTAACAATTAGCCTTTATTTTGAGGTTAAGGATGCAGAAATATTCGGTGGCACCGGAGAAGTGGGTTATAGCGAAATTAATATGGATTTAGCGATGGAGGATTTATCAAGTGTAAAATTGCAGATTTTTGCAGAAGAAAATAT
>UQJE01000125.1 GCA_900541345.1 uncultured Blautia sp. | reverse complement strand
GCACAAACTGGTGGTCGTGGGAGGTAAAAAGAATGACTCCCGGGAATTTGATCAGTCCGTTATTTAAAGCTGTAATAGATTCCATATCCAGATGGTTAGTCGGCTCATCAAGAATAAGAATATTTGCACCGGAGATCATCATTTTGGAAAGAAGGCAGCGAACCTTTTCTCCACCGGAAAGTACGCGAACGCGTTTTACTCCATCTTCTCCAGGGAAGAGCATACGTCCGAGAAAACCGCGGACATAAGTTGCATCTTTAATCTCGGAATACTGTGTCAGCCAGTCTGTGATGGTCAGATCGTTGTCAAATTCCAGTGTGTTGTCTTTGGGGAAATAAGCCTGGGAAGTGGTTACACCCCATTTATAATTTCCTTCGTCCGGTTCCATTTCTCCCATAAGGATTTTGAAGAAAGTAGTAGTAGCAAGCTCGTTGGCACCTACAAAAGCAACCTTGTCGTCATGCCCCAGAGTGAAGGAAATATTGTCCAGAACTTTTACGCCGTCAATAGTTTTGGAAAGGTTTTCCACCATGAGAACCTCATTTCCGATTTCGCGGTTAGGACGGAAGTCAATGTATGGATATTTACGGCTGGACGGACGCATGTCGTCAAGCTGGATTTTTTCCAGAGCACGCTTACGGGAGGTTGCCTGTTTGGACTTGGAAGCATTGGCGCTGAAACGGGAGATGAATTCCTGCAGCTCTTTGATTTTTTCTTCTTTTTTCTTGTTGGCTTCTTTCATCTGTTTGATGAGGAGCTGACTGGATTCAAACCAGAAGTCGTAGTTACCTGCGTAAAGCTGGATTTTGCCGTAGTCAATATCTGCTGTATGTGTGCAGACCTTATTCAGGAAGTAACGGTCGTGGGATACGACAATAACCGTATTATCAAAGTTGATCAGAAATTCCTCAAGCCACTCGATTGCAGGAAGGTCCAAATGGTTGGTCGGCTCGTCAAGAAGAAGAATGTCCGGGTTTCCGAAAAGCGCCTGCGCAAGAAGTACCTTCACCTTCTGGCTTCCTGTTAAGTCTGCCATCTGGGAATAATGAAACTCTGTTTCAATGCCAAGACCGTTTAAGAGAGTGGCCGCATCAGATTCCGCTTCCCAGCCGTTCATCTCTGCGAATTCGCCCTCCAGCTCACTGGCACGAATTCCGTCTTCGTCTGTGAAGTCTTCTTTTGCATAGATGGCTTCTTTTTCTTTCATAATTTCATAAAGGCGGGCATTTCCCATAATTACGGTGTCAAGAACTGTGTATGCGTCGTATTTGAAGTGATCCTGCTGCAGGAAGGAGAGACGCTGTCCCGGAGTGATGACAATATCTCCTTTTGTAGGTTCAAGCTGACCGGAAAGGATTTTTAAGAAAGTAGATTTTCCGGCTCCGTTGGCACCAATAAGACCGTAACAGTTGCCTTCTGTGAATTTGATATTTACGTCTTCAAAAAGTGCTTTTTTTCCAACGCGCAATGTGATGTTGTTTGCTGAAATCATAATATACCTCTTTTTCGTGAACTGATTTTTAAAATTTCCTATTATAATGTAAGTATAGCCGATTTCCATTGTACCGTAAACTGGGAAATTTGCAACAATTATTTTACACTTCTTTCCGGTTTTCGGTAAAAAAAGCCTACTTTACAAAAAAAAGGAGGGCTGTTATAATCTACACTACCGGATTTTGGGACAAAGGAGTGATATAGGTGAGAAAAAAACATATCTTTCTCATTGGCTTTATGGGAAGCGGGAAAAGCACCGTTGCAAAATATTTAAGCAGTGCTTATCAAATGAAGCAGATAGAAATGGATGAGCAGATAGAAAAAGACGAAGGTCGAAGTATTTCCTCCATATTTGAAAAAGAAGGGGAAGAATATTTTCGCACATTGGAAACAGAGCTTTTAAAAAGTCTGGATCCCCGGGAGACTTTTGTTGTATCATGCGGCGGCGGCGCAGCAGTAAAAGAGGAGAATGTGCGGGAAATGAAGGAAAAGGGAAGAATCATTCTTCTTTCTGCTCAGCCTGAAACAGTTTATGTGAGAGTAAAAAATAGTCATAACCGTCCTCTTCTTGAGGGAAATATGAACGTATCTTATATTAAAGAGCTGATGGACAAAAGGCAGAAGCTCTATGAGCGGGCGGCAGACTTTCAGGTAAAAACTGACGGCAGGACAGCAGAAGACATCGGTGAGGAAATCATAAAACAAATCAGAAAAGAGGAGGAGACAGCATGAATGGAATTTTAGATGCTTTGGCAGAAATTATGAGGAATAATCTGTGGGCTGCGCCTCTTTTGAGTCTTCTTGCAGGAATTGTTACTTCATTTACCCCTTGTTCACTTGCGACAGTTCCAATGCTTCTTGCCTGTGTGGGTGCGTCAAAAGCGGGACCGAAAAAAGCTTTTCGTCTTTCTCTTACTATGGCACTGGGAATGGCTGTAACATTTGGGATTTTTGGATCGGTAGCTTCTGTAATCGGACATTATATGCATGAAGCAGGGCACTGGTGGACCATTCTTATGGGGATTTTAATGCTTTTAATGTCTCTTCAGGTTCTGGGGGTCATCAATATTATTCCTCATGTTCATGTGACAGAGGAAATTTCCGGAAAAGGCTATATGGGAGCCTTTCTGACAGGCGCGTTAGGCGGGCTTTTTGCTTCTCACTGTGCAATTCCTGTTATGGTGGCTCTTTTAGCTCTTGTCGCAGAGCTTGGAAAAAATGCCTGGTGGGGAATCCTTCTGATGGTTCTTTATGCACTTGGGCACAGCATTCTTCTGATTGCGGCAGGTACAGGATACAGTTATGTAGAAAAAATCATCCGAAACCCCAAAGCAGAATCTGTGGGAAAATGGCTTCGCGTAATTCTTGGTACTGTGATTTTTCTTGTGGGAATTCTTCTTGTGTTCGGGGAAAAATAAAGGAATTGCATACAAAAGAAAATAATGGTATAATATAAAGGTAAACCTGCCTGCTGTATATCTGCGAGAAATACACAGAAAGCTGGTTGGAAAGAGGTTAGACGGAATGTTTATTACAAGAGAGAGCGATTATGCAGTGAGAGTGATTCGCGCCCTGGCAGGTGAGAAGCGTTTAAGTGTAAATGAAATATGTGAAAAAGAAGAGCTCACTGCGCCGTTTGCGTACAAAATACTGAAAAAACTTCAGAAGGCAAAAATTGTGAAGGGATTTCGTGGCGTTCATGGAGGGTATACTCTGAACAGACAACTGGATGAGCTGACTTTGTTTGATGTATATACAGCCATTGATCCGGAGCTTTTTATTATCGAATGTATGAATGAGGGGAATCCGTGTGTGAGAAACAGTACAGATACTCCCTGTCTTGTTCATCAGGAGCTTGTTGAGATCCAGAAGGAATTGTGGAGTCTTTTAAAGAGAAAGACGCTGCAGGATATTTTTGACAGAAAATAGAAAGGAGAGGACAGATGCCTTTCCTTTTTTTATATCTTCCGTAATTTTGTATGAAAGAATATACAAAAACAAGGGAATCTCGTTGGACATCAATGCGATTTTATGATATAATAATGAATGGACTTTTAGACACATAAGTGGTCTAGAAATAATTTTTCATCACACCTTTAAGGAGGAAAAAAACTATGGCAAGAAAGATGAAAACCATGGATGGTAACCATGCAGCCGCTCATGCATCATACGCTTTTTCTGATGTAGCTGCAATTTACCCGATCACCCCTTCATCTGTTATGGCTGAGGCAACAGACGAGTGGGCAACCCAGGGAAGAAAGAACATTTTCGGACAGGAAGTACAGGTTACAGAGATGCAGTCCGAGGCTGGTGCAGCAGGTGCTGTACACGGTTCTCTGGCAGCAGGTGCTCTGACAACAACTTACACTGCTTCTCAGGGTCTTCTTCTGATGATTCCAAATCTTTACAAAATCGCAGGTGAGCAGTTACCGGGTGTTATCAACGTATCCGCTCGTGCACTTGCTTCCCATGCACTTTCTATTTTTGGTGATCACTCTGACGTTATGGCATGTCGTCAGACAGGATGTGCTATGCTTTGTGAATCTTCTGTACAGGAAGTTATGGACTTAACTCCTGTTGCACATCTTGCAGCAATCAAAGGAAAAGTTCCGTTTATCAATTTCTTTGACGGATTCCGTACTTCTCATGAAATCCAGAAAATCGAGACATGGGATTATGAAGATCTTAAAGATATGGCAGATATGGACGCAATCGCAGAGTTCCGTAACCGTGCTCTGAATCCAAATCACCCATGTCAGAGAGGTTCCGCTCAGAACCCGGATATTTTCTTCCAGGCAAGAGAGGCATGTAACCCGTATTACGACGCTCTTCCGGCAGTTGTACAGGAGTACATGGATAAAGTAAATGAAAAAATCGGAACAGATTACAAACTGTTCAACTACTATGGTGCTGAGGACGCAGAGCACGTAATCGTTGCTATGGGTTCTGTAAACGATACAATTGAAGAGACAATCGACTACCTTGCAGCAGCAGGCAAAAAAGTTGGTGTTGTTAAAGTTCGTCTGTACAGACCATTCTGCGCAGATGCTCTTGTAAATGCAATTCCGGAATCTGTAAAACAGATTACTGTTCTTGACAGAACAAAAGAGCCGGGTGCACTTGGCGAGCCGCTTTACCTTGATGTTGTAGCAGCATTAAGAGAGAGCAAATTCAGCGATGTTAAGATTTTCTCCGGACGTTACGGCTTAGGTTCCAAAGATACAACTCCGGCACAGATCGTTGCTGTATATAACAATACAGAAAAAGAAAAATTCACAATCGGTATCGTAGATGATGTGACAAACCTTTCTCTTGAGACAGGTGACGCTATCGTTACAACACCGGAAGGAACTACAAACTGTAAGTTCTGGGGTCTTGGCGCTGACGGTACAGTAGGTGCAAACAAGAACTCCATCAAGATCATTGGTGACAACA
>UQJE01000124.1 GCA_900541345.1 uncultured Blautia sp. | reverse complement strand
CCGCTTTTCGAAGCTGTGTTACTTCATGAGGTTCACGTTTTAAAAAAAAGTATCCCGACCCAGACACCAGAAAAATCAGCATCAGAAAAACAAAAACCCTTACAAGAGACTTCTTTTTTTTCATTTTTCTTTTCCTTTCAGAGGTTACAGTGAAAACAGCCTCCTCTGCAAAAGAGGAAGCTGTTTTTATCTTTTCCTTTATTCTGCAAGTACAAAAGGTTCTACTACAGAATCATCTATCAATGTCTTAGGAGGCTCTGCCTCTCCCAGTACATCATCAGAAATCACCTCATCATAAAGATCAGAAGATAAAGTCGTATCTTCCTTCCAGAACTCTACTGTTCCGCTGGATACTTCACCTGTTTCTTCCATAGCTGCCAGTTCTTCTTCTGTAGGATAGAAGGAAGGCTGTCTGATGTAGCGGAAACTTGCGCTGTATGCTTCTCCTACTGTTACGCCGTTTTTGCTTGAGGAACAATGTACGGCAATCCAGTCTCCTGCATCTGTTTTTCCACATAGAATTCCCACATGGTTATCACTTCCAGCCTCCGGTCCTCTCTGAAATACAAGATCTCCAGGCTGTGCGTCTGCCTCGCTTACCACATTTGCTTTTGTCCACTGATCTGAAGTTCCATCTCCCACTGCTGCCTGCATTCCCTGATTCTGATATCCATTAATGACGGACCAGGTAACAAATCCGCTGCAGTCAAGACCATATGCCCGCACTGTACCGCTGCTGCCGCTTCCTTCTGCAGTTACGGCTGCTGCCTGTCCCCAGTTGGGATCCATTCCAAGAACCGTTGATTTTCCGCCCCAGAAATAGCCCACCTCGCCTACAAGAGAATATGCTGCGGAAATAACGTTTACACGCTCCTCAGATATATCCTCTCCTACACTCTGGCGCACAAAGCCTTTTGCCCCTGTCACAACTGCGCAGAGAAGCTTACAGTCTGTCTCCATATATTTTTTAAGAACAGCTCTGTCTTCTTTTGGAATCTTATTTTTCTTAATATAATTGTTAATGTGATAATTGCCGTAAGATACCTTTGTAATATCTTTCTTGTCGCGGACAACCGGATTCATCTCGCCAAAAATCCTGGCAAGTTCTTCCTTACAGGAATCATCCAGCGCGTATGTATCCACTCCTTTTTTATTCTGTTCATAAACATAAACCGCCAGAATGTCCTGCCAGTTTCTTACAAGAAGCCTGTCCTCCGATGTAGTCGTTCCCAGATTTTTCACATCGCTTGCATCTGCCAACTTATTTTTTTCTTTATATTCTCTTTCGATTTCAGACATCACCTCTGCGAAATCTTCTGAAAAAGAAAGATTATAATTTTTCTTCAGACTGTCCAGATAAAATCCCTTACCTGCATGAAGATTGGATACCATATTTGTATAATACACAGGTGTTCCTTCCTGTACAGAAGGCTTATCTGTAAGAGCCCCTCCATTACCATCTGTCAGATCATCATTGCCGTCATTTTCATCATCCAGAAGATCTTCCACCTGAAGAGCAGAGATTTTTTTCTCCATTTCTACCAGATCGTTATAATTGCTGACTGCCAGCTTTTCTCCCTCAGACAAGGCATTATATGATTCCCGAATCGCGCGAATCTGATCTTTGTGCTTCAACGTCAGTTCTATGCCTGCCAACTCCTGAATCTTATTCATTACTTCCTGCGCTTTTTCTGTTAAAACAGGTGCAGGAGTTGGAGTGACTTCCGGTGTGGGACTGACCTCTGGTGTCGGGCTGACCTCCGGCGTCGGGCTGACTTCCGGTGTCGGGCTGACCTCCGGCGTCGGGCTGACTTCCGGTACTGGTGTGGGACTGACTTCCGGTGCTGGCTCTTCCGGGGCAGGTGTTGATTCTGGAACTTCCGTCTCCGGAGTTTCCAACTGCGGTGTTTCAGAAGGCTGAACCGGCTGACCCGACAAATCCTCACCTGCCGAAGCATTTTCTGAAGTAAGTATATCAGAAGCCACAACAGACACGGGACTTCCCGTCAGTATCATGGCAGACATTAATGTTATACATAAACATTTTGTCACATATTTGTTTTTCATATTTTAAAGATGCTCCCTTCTTTCCTTGAACATCCCTTTACTCCCCTATATAAAGGTCTGCTGAAATCTCAATCCATAATTATAACCTGTTACATTGTAACATAATTGTTTTTTGAAATCAATATTTCCGAACACCACCTCATCCGTTTTCACTCAAATTTCATTTTTTATTTATTTTTTATTTTTAATTTTACTTCTTTTAAATTTCAAAAAGGACCGGGCAAAATTATGCCCGATCCCTAAAATATTTTCTTTTATAAAGCCAGCAGAGGCTGGTATGCCGCACCGGTACAAAGCACGAAAATACCCTGAATCACCTGAAAGCACACATTCAGAATGAACTCTATATCTTCTGCCACATTTCTTATTTTTCTTAAATACTGTTCATGGCTCTCGCTGATGTATGTAAACAAATCAGAAAGACTGCCAAAAGAAATCGCTTCTTTTACGTGGCGTCCCGCCTCTCCGCTTTTAATACAGGATTTCAAATCGTTCTTTAATGCCTTCTCATACTGCCCGTGTTCAATCAGCGTTCCTGTATATGTTTTGTTATGCGGAAAAGTAAAATAGTCTGCCATATAATGAATGACCTCGCCAAACTGTCTCCAGTATACCCTCTCATTTCTCTCCTCAGGCGCTACCTCAACAAGGCGTGTGATCTTACCTTCAATTTCATCTATTGTTCCAAAAAATTCGTGCTTCTTTGTGAGAAACGACGGACGAATATCCGGCAAAATACTGCCCAGGCAAAACGCCTTTCTGTGAGATTGAAGGCTTTCTGATACCTCCATCTGATCTGCCAGATATCTTGCTAACAATATATGAGATTTCTTACGCATTATTTCCCTCTACTTTCTTAAATATATAGCTTTTATTACCCCAACTGAAATATACTATAGCAGAAAGTTTTTTATTTTGCAAACCCAGTTTTTCTCAATAATCTGTGAACTTTTTCAAGGTTATTTGTGCATTTCTTACAATTTATTATTTGCTGAGAAACGGCGTGCCATCCAGGTCATACGGTGTGCTCTGATAAACATAATAATTTAACCAGTTTGTGTAAAGGTTATTGGCGTGTGCCCTCCAGGTAAGGAGCGGACGGTTACTGGAATCGTCATCCTGATAATAATTTTTCGGAATCTCAATGGGAAGATTTTTACTTAAATCTCTTTTGTATTCCCCATCAAGAGTTACCCTGTCATACTCCGGGTGTCCCATAACAAAAATCTTTCTTCCCCCGTCTGCCATAGCCAGAAAAAGCCCTGCTTCCTCAGACTCTGCAAGAACAGTAAGTTCCTTACAGGCATGAATCTCTTCTATGGGAACTTCCGTATGTCTGGAGTGCGGCGCAAGGAATACATCGTCAAATCCTCTTACAAGAGGGATTTTCCGGTTCATTACTCTGTGCCAGAAAAGTCCGAACATCTTCTGTTTCAGCATACGCTTTTTCAGTCCGTAATGATAATAAAGCCCTGCCTGCGCTGCCCAGCAGAGATAAATTGTGGAAGTTACATGACTCTCTGACCAATCCATAATCTCCGTCAGTTCCTGCCAGTAATCCACTTCTTCAAATTCCATCTGTTCCACAGGCGCTCCCGTAATGATCATACCATCAAACCTTTTTGTCCGCACCTCAGGAAAAATTTTATAAAACTGATTGAGATGACTCATGGAAGTATTTTTCGATTCATGACTTGCCACTGTCATAAAGGTTACATCCACCTGCAAAGGCGTGTTGGAAAGAGAACGTAAAAGCTGAAGCTCTGTTTCCTCCTTCAATGGCATCAGATTCAGAATTAAAATCTGAATGGGACGTATATCCTGATGAATCGCCCTGTTTTCATCCATTACAAATATATTTTCTTTTTCCAGAATCTCCCTAACCGGAAGGTCTTTCTGTATTTTAATCGGCATTTTTAGTCCTCCTGTTTCTGTCCTGCCAGCTTCAAAAAATCCTCTTCTGACAAAATGGGAATCCCCAGTTCTTTTGCTTTTTTATTTTTCGAGGAATTAGACGCTTTGTCATTATTGATCAGGTAATTTGTTTTTCCCGTCACCGAACCGGTCACTTTCCCTCCCAGAGATTCAATCAATTCTTTTACTTCTCCTCTGTTTGCAAAATGCTCCACACTCCCTGTAATTACAAAATTCAATCCCGCAAGAACCTGCTCTCCCTCTGTCTCTTCACGTCTGATGCGCAGGCAGGATAAAAGTCTGGAAAGCTTTCTGTTATTTTCCTCACTTTTAAAATAAGCGCTTAAATTCCCTGCAATCACCGGTCCGATGCTGTCAATCGCACTGATTTCCTCCGCATCTGCACAGCGAATTTTTTCTATATCATTATCAAAATGACGACAAATCACTTTTGCATTCGCAAGACCAATGTTGGCAATTCCGAGGCTGTAGATTACTTTCGGCAAGGTAGTATCTTTTGCTTTTTCAATACTTTCAAGAAGATTCTGAAAAGACTTCTCTCCAAATCCTTCCATTGTCACGATTTCATCTCTATGTTTTTCAATTTCAAAAATATCCGCAAATTCATGGATAAAACCTCTTGCAATAAATTTTTCCAGTGTGGCTTCGGAAAGTCCGTCAATATTCATAGCGTCTCTGCTTGCAAAAAGCGTAAATGCCTTGATTTTTTTTGCAGGACACTCCGGGTTTGTACAATAAAGAGCTTCCACTTCATTCTCACAGTGAATCTCTGCCTTCTCTCCGCAGGCAGGACAAAGCTTCGGAATCTCAAGAGAAGCACTTTTTGTAAGATTCTCCGCAATCTGAGGGATAATCATATTTGCCTTATAAACACAAATCGTATCGCCAATCCCCAAAGCCAGTTCCTTTACAATACTTACATTGTGGACACTGGCACGGCTTACCGTCGTCCCC
>UQJE01000123.1 GCA_900541345.1 uncultured Blautia sp. | reverse complement strand
ACCCCATGCTTTTAGTGGGGACAGAAACATCAGATGATGCTGCTGTCTACAAAATTAATGAGAAGATGGCAATGATTCAGACAGTGGATTTTTTTACTCCTGTTGTGGATGAACCGTACCTATTTGGACAGATTGCTGCTGCCAATTCTTTAAGCGATGTGTACGCAATGGGAGGAGAACCGCGTCTCGCCTTAAATATAGCGGCCTTTCCGGATTGTCTTGACATAGAAATCTTAGGAGAAATCTTAAAGGGTGGTGCAGATAAAATAAAGGAGGCAGGTGCGCTTCTTGCAGGAGGACATACCATATCTGATGATGTGCCAAAATACGGACTTTGCGTAACTGGTTTTGTAAATCCGGAAAAGATGTGGAAAAACTGTGGAGCACAGCCTGGAGATATTCTGATTCTTACGAAAGCACTTGGAACAGGAATACTTTCCACTGCAATCAAAGGGGAGATAGCCTCGGAAGAAGAGGCGGACTTTGCTGCAAAAAGTATGGCATTTTTAAATAAGTACGCAAGGGATGCAGCGGCAGAATTTTCTATTCACAGCTGTACAGATATAACTGGCTTTGGTCTTTCCGGGCATGCTATGGAAATGGCGAAGGGAAGCGGCTGTTCTTTTGTAATTTACGGAGAAAAACTTCCTGTTTTAAAGGGAGCAAAAGAATATGCGCAAATGGGGCTGATTCCTGCTGGCGCATACAGAAACCGGGAATATCTGGAAAATGATGTAGACAGCAAAGTGTCAGAACTCTGGCTGGAAGATTTATTTTATGATCCCCAGACTTCAGGAGGACTTCTTCTTTCTGTAAAAAGGGAAGAAGCAGAAATTCTGATAGAGAAAATGAAAGTTCTTTCTCTTCCCTGTGCAGCAGTGGGAGAGGCAATAACAAAAAAAGACAGGTTTTTAATATACAGATAAAATGATGGGATAATATGGAAAAAAAAGATATGTTACGCCGGATCCCCGGTGTGGATACTCTTTTACAGGAACCGGATACAGTCACACTCTGTCTTCAGTACGGGAGGCAGAGTGTGATTGCTGTTATCCGGGAAGAAGTAAAAAGAGTCCGAAAAGAAATTTTAAACTGCAAAACCCGGGAAGAGGGAGAAGCTCTTCTCATGGAATTGAGGCGTCAAATCCACATACGGACAGAAAAAGAGAACCGAGCTTCTTTCCGGAGAGTGATCAATGCCACAGGGATTCTTCTTCATACGAATCTTGGGCGTGCACCTCTTGGACGCAGGCAGATGGAAGCAGCATATCAGGCAATGGCAGGATATGGTAATCTGGAATATGAATTGGAAGAAGGGAAAAGAGGAAAAAGGCAGAATCACTATCAGAAATTAATCTGCCAGGTGACAGGGGCAGAGGCTTCTGTTGCTGTCAATAATAATGCGGCTGCAGTTACTCTTATCCTTTCTGCTCTGGCAAGAAACAGGGAGGTCATAATCTCAAGAGGGGAGCTTGTGGAAATAGGAGGACATTTCCGTATACCGGAAGTGATGGAAGAAAGTGGTTCTGTTCTTCGTGAAGCAGGATGCACAAACAGAACAAGAATAGATGATTACAGAAAAGCAGTAACAGAAAATACAGGGGCTTTTCTAAAAGTTCATACAAGCAACTATAAAATAATCGGTTTTACAGAATCACCATCTGTGGAAGAGCTTGTGGAAGCAGGAAAAGAATATCATGTTCCCGTAATTGTGGATTTGGGCAGCGGAGTTCTTGTTAATCTTGAAAAACTTGGCCTTTCTCATGAACCTACAGTACAGGAAATGTTAAAAAAAGGTGCAGATATTGTATGTTTTTCAGGTGATAAGCTTCTGGGAGGGCCGCAGGCGGGAATTATCACAGGAAAAAAGAAGTATATAGAAATAATAGAAAATCACCCCATGATGCGGGCGCTGCGTTTGGATAAATGTACAACGGCTGTTCTGGAGGCAACTTTCCGGGAATATCTTAAGGAAGAGACAGTGTGGGAAAATATTCCTGTGCTGAATATGCTCAGGAGACAGACAGAAGAGTTGAAAAGTCAGGCGGAAGAAATAAAGGCTGCGCTTTTGAAAGACGGATTTGAAGGGAAGATCCAGGTTCGGGAAGATATTGCTATGGTAGGAGGCGGTTCTCTTCCGGGAGAGACGCTTTCAGATGTTTCTCTTTCTGTAAAACCGGAAAAAGAAAGTGCGGGAGCGTTTGCTGCACGTCTTCGACAGCAGAAAAATCCTGTGATTTCTCAGGTAAAGAAAGAAGAGGTGCTGCTGCATATGAGAACGGTTTTTTCCGAGGAAGAGGAAATGCTTATAGAAATGTTGAAAGAAGCATTATTTGGCGGGTGCCTGTGAGAATCGAACTCACCCGGGGCGCTTTTTCACGTCCAGCACAGGTTTTGAAGACCAGGGGGCACACCAGTTACCCAACGACACCCAAACCGCTATCATTATAACAGAAGAAAAATAAATTTTCAATTCAAGGTTGCGGCAGAAAAAGATAGAGTGATTTTTGTGAATATTGCACAAAAATGTTTTTTCTTTACCAGAGTATTGTGAAAAGAATGTCAAAGTGCTATAATATTCACAACAAAACAAGTGGAGGTGTTTGTATGAACTACGAAGATGTTGAAAAAATATCAAATGCTGCAAAAGGGAAAATTTCATTGTTGAATCAGGACTTTTTCAAGTACTTTGTGCGAGCGGTTATGGCGGGCTTCTTTATTGTGGTTGCCATGATTTTCAGCAACGTAGTGGGCAGCGTATTTTCCAAAACCATGCCGGAGTGGGGAAAATTTCTGGGGGCGATCGTGTTTGCCATTGCAGTACTTTTAATTTCCTTTGTAGGAGGCGAACTGTTTACCGGAAATAATATGGTTATGGCTTTTGGCGCATACGACAGGAAAGTAACCTGGGGTGAAGCTGGTAAGGTATGGCTCATAAGCTATATTGGAAACTTTGTCGGATGCCTGATCCTGGCTCTGATTTTTGTGGGAGCCGGTGCATCTGGAACAGCAGATTATTTTGCGGGATTTATAAACAACAAACTTTCTATTCCGATGGGAGAAATGTTTTTCCGTGCAGTGCTCTGTAACTTCTTTGTATGCCTTGGCGTTCTTTGTGGAATGAAATTAAAGAGCGAAGCAGGAAGATTTCTGATGATTGTAATGTGCATCTCAGGATTTGTTGTAAGCGGTTTCGAACACTGTGTTGCAAATATGGGGATTTTTACAGTAGCATTTTGTCTGGTGCCGGGATTACCTCTGGGAGCAATGGCAAAGAGTATGCTGATCGTAACACTGGGAAATATGATAGGAGGCGCTGTTTTACTGGCATGGCCCCTTAGAAAGATGAGTGCAGATAAATAATGGCAAAAGCTTTATACATAGCAGAAAAGCCGAGTGTGGCACAGGAGTTTGCAAAAGCTCTTAAAATAAACGGACAAAGACGGGATGGCTATCTGGAATCGGAAGATTCTGTGGTGACCTGGTGTGTGGGACATCTGGTCACTATGAGCTATCCGGAAAAATATGATATGAAATATAAAAGGTGGAGTTTTGATACCCTGCCTTTTTTACCGCGCGAATTTAAGTATGAAGTGATTCCGGGAGTGAGCAAACAGTTTAAAATCGTGAAAGAACTGTTAAACAGAGCAGATATAGAGACTATCTATGTGTGCACAGACTCCGGGCGCGAGGGAGAATATATTTACCGTCTTGTGGCGCAGATGGCAGGTGTAAAAAATAAAAAACAGAAACGTGTATGGATAGATTCCCAGACAGAGGAAGAAATTTTAAGAGGAATACGGGAGGCAAAAGATCTTTCTGTTTATAACAATCTTGCTTCTTCCGCATATCTTCGCGCAAAAGAAGACTATCTTATGGGAATTAATTTTTCGCGTGTATTGACATTACGGTATGGAAACAGTGTGTCTTCTTATCTTGGAACAAAATATCAGGCAATTTCTGTTGGAAGAGTTATGACCTGCGTTCTCGGCATGGTGGTAAGAAGAGAGAGGGAAATTCGCTCTTTTGTAAAAACACCTTTTTACAGGGTGCTTGGCGGAATCACACTGGAAGGAAAACAGTTTGAGAGTGAGTGGAAAGCTGTGGAGGGAAGCCGGTATTTTCAGTCTCCTCTTCTATATAAGGAAAATGGTTTTAAGAAAAAAGAAGACGCAGAAACTCTTGTTTCTCTGTTAAAACAAACGTCTCCTCTTTTATGTACAGTGGAAAAGATAGAACGGAAGAAAGAAAATAAAAATCCGCCGCTTCTTTTTAATCTTGCAGAGCTTCAGAATGTATGTGCAAAGCTCTTTAAAATAAGTCCTGATGAAACCCTCCGGGTAGTGCAGGAGCTTTATGAGAAAAAACTGGTAACATATCCAAGAACAGATGCCCATGTGCTGTCAACAGCCGTTGCGAAAGAAATATATAAAAATATTTCCGGGCTTCGAAATTACCCTCAGGCAGGAGAAGTGGCTGCGCGCATTCTGGAAGCGGGAACTTATAAAAATATTGCAAAGACCCGGTATGTGAATGATAAACAGATTACAGACCATTATGCTATTATTCCAACCGGACAGGGACTCGGGGCGCTAAATGGGCTCTCTCTTCTTTCTCAGAGAGTATATGAGACGATTGTGAGACGTTTTCTCTGTATTTTCTACCCACCGGCTGTATATCAAAAGGTGAATCTCATGGTAAATATGCAAAATGAGCGTTTTTTCTCCTCCTTTCGTGTTCTTCTGGAAGAAGGATATCTTTCCGTTGCGACAAATTCTTTTGCGGAAAAAAAGGCTTCTGACGGAGAAAAAGAAACAGGGGAAAATCAGGAGACTTCCTGTGATACTGTTCTTCTGGACGCGTTGCAGAGACTGAAAAAAAATGATATACTGCAGGTGGACGATCTGAGCATAAAAGAGGGAGAAACATCTCCTCCCAAACGGTATAATTCCGGTTCCATGATCCTGGCAATGGAAAAT
>UQJE01000122.1 GCA_900541345.1 uncultured Blautia sp. | reverse complement strand
GTGCAGGCTTTATCGTAGCCCTTACAGGCGAAATTATGACAATGCCAGGTCTTCCAAAAGTTCCGGCTGCAGAGAAAATCGATGTAGACGAGACAGGAAAGATTACAGGACTGTTCTAATTTGAATCCCAAAAAAGGTATCGGAGAATTATCTCCGATACCTTTTTAGTTACGTCTTAAATCTTTACGCTTCCCCGATTTTTCCAAGAGCCTCTTCCAGTTCCTGAAGTCTCGCCTTATATTCTTCACTTTCCGGCTCTGTTCCATAAATATTTTCTTCCATAAAAACCACGCTGTACTCTCTTAAATTTTCATAAATATGGCCGTCCGATATATCCTTTCCTTCTTTAAACTCTGATACTCTGTCATTATAGAACTTATGTGTCAGTTCCAACTCACAAATTAAATCTTTATTTTTTCTTACAATATCCTCAAAAGAAAGTCCTGCTCCCTGACAGATCCTGTCATACTTTACATAATATGGCTCATCTTTTATTCTGGAAAGACAATCTTCCACCATCTTATTTTGCTCTTCTTCTGTAGGAAAGAAGCCTTTTTCTTTCGCGTACTCAAAAAGCTTCCACCTGTTTATAAAAACCCGGCGAACTTCATCGTTTATTTTTTCTGAAGCAGTACCCTGCTGCCTGAATGCCGCAGTTTTATATGCCACTTCTCCTTCCAGATCCGACAGCTCCTGATTTTTTAAAATATCCAGATATGTGCCAAATAATTCTGTATCAATATTCACACTTGTAAGTACTCTGGGCTGCTCTTCTGTATTTTCCGACTCCTCATATGGAATCCACTCCGTTATAAAGTCCGCATTTTCATAGACTGTGCCGTCCCGGGTTTCCATAAACCATTTGTCACTGTCTTTAAAAAACTTGAGGGATTCTGTTTCTCCATCTTCATAAATAAGAAGAACAGAAGGGAAATTTTTATCTTCTGCCGGTTCTTTCATTTCTTCATTCTCTACAGAAACTGTACTTCCCAGATCTTCCCAGAATCTGGAAAGCTGCTGCGTAGGATATTTCTTTACGTCCATTCTCGTAGAATTAAACTGAAGATACTGCAGTTTCTCTTCTTTTGTTTCATCTCTGTCCCAGCCAGAGAAGAGACAGACTGTGCTCAATGTCATCAGAATTATTAATATTTGTCTTCTATTTTTCATGCAAATCCCTCCTTTATTTTAAAATTTTCTGTATTTTTATTATAAGTAGACGCTTGTGTAATGTCAACAGCAAAGTGAGCATTCGTGCCACATACGCACATAAAAATCCCCTGCACGGCAGCTTTTACAAACTGCCATACAGGGGATTTCTATCTCTTATTCTGTTTTAAAACAATTCTTTCATAACCGGATAAAGCTTCCGGAATTTCTGATATTTTTCTTCATATTTCGCGACAAGCTCCGGTTCCGGTTCTACCGTATCCACCACTTTTGCAAACTTCTTTCCAATGGTTTCCACATCCGGATAAGCGCCGCAGCCCACTGCTGCCAGCATAGCGCCGCCCATAGAAGGTCCTTCCTCGTTTTCCAGGACATCTACCTTTAAATTCATTACATTTGCAATAATTTTTTTCCAGAGAGGACTCTTTGCACCGCCGCCGCAGATTTTTGTTCTCTCAATCTTAATTCCAAGGCTTCTTGCCACTTCCAGAGAATCGCGAAGCCCAAAAGCAACACCTTCTAAAACTGCCTGAGTCATATCTGCCCTTGTAGTGTCCATAGACATTCCAAAGAACACGCCTCTTGCGTCCGGATTATTATGAGGGGAACGTTCTCCCATAAGATATGGCAGGAAAAACACATGATTTTCGCCAAGCTTTGTAATTCCTTCCTGTTCCTTTGCAAAATCCTTTGTGCCCAGTATTTCCTCTGCCCACCATTTGTTACAGGATGCAGCGCTTAACATACAGCCCATAAGATGATAGCTTCCATCTGCATGGTCAAAAGAGTGAAGGGCGTTATTTTCATCCACGCCGAATTCTTTACTGGAAATAAAGATTGTTCCTGACGTTCCAAGAGAAATATTACACTGCCCATCTCCAACTGTTCCTGTTCCTACTGCTGCCGCAGCATTATCTCCAGCTCCTGCCACTACCTTCACATCGGCAGAAAAACCAAGTTCCTGTGCAATTTCCGGCTTTAATGTACCCACAACCTGCCAGCTTTCATAAAGTTTCGGAAGCTGTTCTTCTCTCACATGGCAGATTTCCAGCATTTCCTTTGACCAGCAGCGGTTCTTTACATCAAGAAGAAGCATACCGGAAGCATCGGAAACGTCTGTGCAGAAAGAACCGGAAAGACGATATGCAAGATAATCCTTCGGAAGCATGATTTTCTGAATCCGGGCAAAATTTTCCGGCTCATTTTTTTCCATCCACAGGATTTTGGGCGCTGTAAAACCAGCAAAAGCAATGTTTGCAGTATATGCAGAAAGCTTATCTTTTCCGATTACCTGATTCAGATATTCTGTCTCTTCCCCTGTACGTCCGTCATTCCAGAGGATTGCAGGACGAATGACTTCGTCCTTTTCGTCCAGAGTTACAAGACCGTGCATCTGTCCGCCGAATCCAATCCCCGCAATTTTTTCTTTATCAATATCCTTTGTAAGCTCTTTCATTCCCTCCATGCTCTGTGTAAACCAGTCTTCCGGATTCTGTTCTGACCAGCCCGGATGCGGAAAAAAGAGCGGATACTCTTTTGAAACAATATTGCAGATTTTTCCTGTCTCCTCCATGAGAAGAAGTTTTACTGCAGAAGTCCCCAAATCAATACCAATATAGTACATACATTCACCTCATCTTATCCCCACGGGTTCTCTGTAGGATAACGGACTCCTGCCGGCTGATTATATCCGATTTCCTCTACCGGAACTCCGATGTACTTAAATACTTCAAACAACTGTTTTCCAAAATGACCGAATGCAACTGCGCCGTGGTGCGGATAATTTTTCTCAATCAGAACATGGCGGTAGAAACGTCCCATCTCCGGAATTGCAAAAATTCCAATAGAACCAAAGGAACGAGTTGCAACAGGAAGCACCTCGCCCTGTGCAATATAAGCGCGAAGCTTATTATCTGCTGTGCTCTGCAGACGGTAGAAGGTAATATCACCCGGAACAATATCTCCCTCCAGAGTTCCCTGTGTCACCTCTTCCGGAAGTGTTCTTGCCATAATCATCTGGTATTTCATCTCGCAGAAGGAAAGCTTTCCTGAGGCTGTATTTCCGCAGTGGAAGCCCATGAAAGTATCTTTCTGTGTGTAATTGAATTTATCTTTAATATCACTCTCGTACATATCCTTCGGTACAGAGTTGTTAATATCAAGAAGAGTAACTGTATCGTTGCTTACTACTGTTCCGATAAACTCGCTTAATGCGCCGTAAATATCAACTTCGCAGGATACAGGGATTCCCTGTGCCGCAAGACGGCTGTTTACATAGCATGGAACAAAACCGAACTGAGTCTGGAATGCAGGCCAGCATTTTCCGGCAATAGCCACATATTTGCGGTATCCTCTGTGCTCCTCTACCCAGTCTTTTAAAGTAAGCTCATACTGAGCAAGTTTGGAAAGGATTTCCGGTTTTTTATTTCCTGCACCAAGCTCTTCTTCCATTTCTTTTACGATCGCAGGGATTCTCTCATCTCCCGCATGTTTGTTAAATGCTTCAAAAAGGTCAAGCTCGGAATTTTCCTCGATTTCCACGCCGATGTTATAAAGCTGCTGAATCGGAGCGTTACATGCAAGGAAGTTTAACGGACGCGGTCCAAAGCTTATAATCTTTAAGTTGTTTAATCCCTCGATTGCCTTTGCAATCGGAACAAACTCGTGGATCATATCTGCACATTCCTCTGCGTCACCAACAGGATATTCCGGAATATATGCTTTTACGCCGCGAAGCTTTAAGTTGTAGCTTGCATTTAACATACCGCAGTATGCGTCGCCGCGTCCCTGTACGAGGTTGTCTCCGGATTCCTCTGCTGCTGCAAGGAACATTTTCGGTCCGTCAAAATGTTTTGCGAGAAGTGTCTCGGAAATTTCCGGTCCGAAGTTTCCAAGATAAACGGCAAGCGCGTTACAGCCTGCTTTTTTGATGTCCTCAAGAGCCTGTACCATATGAATTTCGCTTTCTACGATACAGATTGGACATTCATAAATTTCCTCTGCGTCATATTTCTTTGTATAAGCCTCAACAAGCGCTTTTCTTCTATTTACGGAAAGACTTTCCGGGAAACAGTCACGGCTTACTGCTACAATTCCGGTTTTTACTTTTGGCATATTGTTCATGATTCATTTCTCCTTTATGATTATAATAACGTAATATTTTCACCCTTCAGTCCGTTAAAAGCGCCTTCTATGGCGGCTTCCTCATGACCGATGAGCCATTTATTTTTTGCAGTCATAAGCTTTTCTTCTCCTGCTTCTTTTACAGGGAAAGTAAGCTCTGTATTTGTCCCTTCCGGAAGAACGACAACACATTGAAAGCCGCTGTCTTCCGTATTACACGGTGCATAGTGGAGCGTCGTTCCATAAACCTCAATCCCCGTTCCTGCCGGCACAAGAAACGCTTCTATTTTAGAAGTGTCATATGTAAAATCTTCCTCAATATCCTGCTGGCATCCCAAAAGAAGAACAAGGTCTGTTACTGCCACATTGATTTCTGAATTTCTGTGATACTCCACTGCATTTAATTTTTTATTATGTCCGTTGCAGTATCCAATCTGAATGGGCAAACCGCCAAATCCTTTGTTCTGCAGTTCTTTTGCCACCTCCAGAGATTCCATTTCCTCACAGGAAGGAACATATACAACATCTTCCGGAACAGGCGTGTGGCGCATTGCCCTTAACAGAGAGGAAAAATCATACCCTTTCAGAACTTTTCCGTATTTACGGAAGCTTTCGTCCAATACATTTTTAATTTCCACTTTTCTCCTCCTTAAGTACTTTCTTAAGCTAAAAAAAGTATATCGAAATCCGATATACTTTTCGCCGC
>UQJE01000121.1 GCA_900541345.1 uncultured Blautia sp. | reverse complement strand
AGTTCCTGAAAAGTGTAAGAGGACAGATCAATAAGCTGGATTTTTTAATACAGGCATTGGTGAAAACCTCCCGTTTGGAAACCGGGGTGATTCAATTAGAAAAAGAAGATCACTTTATATATGATACGTTAGCGCAGGCTATGAGCGGAATCGTATATTCCGCAGAGCAAAAAAAGATCCATGTATCTGTGGAATGTCCGGAGGATGTGCGTGTGTCCCATGACAGTAAGTGGACAGAAGAAGCGATTTTTAATCTGTTGGACAATGCGGTAAAATATACCCCGACAGGGAGAAGTGTCCATGTGTCTGTAGCGCAATGGGAAATGTATGTGGAGATAAAAGTATCCGATACCGGAAAAGGAATTTCAGAGAGCAATCAGGCATCTATTTTCAAAAGGTTTTACCGGGAAGAAGAGATTCATAATCAGCCGGGTGTTGGGATCGGTCTTTATCTGACCAGGGAAATTGTGACACAGCAGGGCGGTTATGTTACGGTGGAATCACAGGTTGGAAAGGGATCAGCATTTTCTATTTTCTGCCAAGATAAAGGAAAGAAATATATGGAGGATACTATGGCAGCTGTAAAATTGGTTTCACTTACAAAAGAATATCGAAATGGAGAAAATTACATAAGAGCAGTTGATGATGTATCATTTTCCATAAAAGAAGGAGAGTTTATTGCAGTCATTGGTGCTTCCGGAAGCGGAAAGTCAACCCTGATAAATTTAATCAGCGGATTGGAAAAGCCCACCCATGGATGTGTTTATGTGCATGATGTAAATTTGACGCAATTATCTTTAGAAGAACAGATTTCTTTTCGCAGATGGCATATTGGAGTTATTTTTCAAAGATATAATCTGATTCCTGCCATGAATGTGTTTGAGAATATCGTGCTTCCGGCAAAATTATTGGAGAGGACAGTAGATGAAAAAGAGGTTTTCCGTTTGGCAAAAACTCTGGGGATCGAAGAGAAACTCTTTCAGATGCCGGATGAGTTATCTGGAGGACAACAACAAAGAGCTGCTATTGCCAGAGCTGTCTACACCCATCCTACCATTCTGTTAGGGGATGAGTTGACGGGAAATCTGGACTCCAGAACCAGCGCCTCTGTTATGGAACTGTTAAAAAAGATCTGCAGGCAATATCAGCAGACAATGCTTGTGGTTACCCATGATAAAAAAGTCGCTGCCATGGCAGATCGGATCATCCGCATGAAAGACGGAAGGGTGGTGGAAGATGAAAAACTATGATTATCACCGTCCGGCAGAAAAAGTGCTTTTGGATTCTTACAGAAAACAGAACCGAAACAAAAACCGTCTTTTGTTTCTGGCAGTTGCACTTACCGTTGGAGTGATTTTCTGTATGATAAGCTTTGCCTATGGGAAAATACAGGTGGACATCCAAAAACATATCCGGACAGATGGAATGACAGTGTCAACGTATATTGAAAATGGTACAGAAGAAATGGCAGGGCAGTTGCATACGCTCTCCTACATAGCAGAGACGGGAAAAGAAAAATTTGCCGGAAAACTATGCAATCAAACTATAAAATATTGCGACTGTGTTGTGGCAGATGAAACAGCATTTGAAACAATGCTCTGTCCGGCCTATACACAAATCGTAGGAACGTATCCCAAACAGGAAAACGAAATCATGCTTTCGGTCAAAACCTTAAAGTATCTGGGAATTTCGGAACCAAAGGTGGGAATGGAATTAAATCTGGATTTTTATTGGAACGACCTTTTTCAAACAAAAGGAACCGGACAGCAGACATTTCAGCTTTCCGGATATTTTACAGAATATCAGAATCAGGGGGCAAGTTCTTCCATTGCATTTTTATCCGAGAAGAAACTGAAAGAAAGTGGAGCTGGATGGGATCCCTGCAGGATACTGCTGAAACCGGAAAATGATTCTGTCAGTGGTATGCAGATGGAACAACAGTTGCAGAAAGATATCCGGTTGGAAGAAGGACAGCGGATTGTCAGCATGGATTCGGCTACATACCGGGCAGTAGAAGGAATGCTGGGAAGTTATGGATTTGCAGCTTTATTTTCTTTTCTGATTCTGTTGTGTATGTTTTTGTTCATCTATAATATTTTGAATTTATCATTGGAAAAAGACTTACAGCAATATGGTCTGATGGAAGTAGTCGGGGTACAGCAGCATCAGATTATACAAGTGATATTCCGGCAGATGATGGAAGTTGTCTTGATAGGAAGTCTTGCAGGCGTTGTCATAGGCGGTCTGGTGGTACTTGGAGTCCTGCCCTCTGTCATTGGAAAACTGTATCTTGGACAGGCAGAAGAACTGGAGGGGCTTTCTTTCTACCAGCCTGTGTTCTTTCTAATAGCCATTCTTCCAGTGGTAGTGACTTTGGGTGTTGTGATACTTCTGGTAAGGCAAAAAATCAAAGTTTTGAGTCCTCTGGAATGTATGAACTATGGAGAGGGTACTGTTGCAGAGAAGAAACAAACAAAGAAAAAGAAAGCCAGTTTCCGAAGTTTTGGAAACGCTCCGGAAGTTTATCTGGCCAGGAGATATCTGTTCCGCAACAAAAAGGCTTTTTTCATCACCATGATTTCTCTGACCATAGGATGCGGATTAGCGCTTGGCTCTTCTGTGATTGTAAAGGGGGTAGATCTGCAAAACCAGTTTATGAAAGAACCTGATTTTCAAATCCACATTACACAGGAAGCCTGCAGCACATTGATGGAAACTTCCCCGAATACAGAAAATATGGTCTTTTTCCCGAATGAATTCTTGGAGAACATAAAGCAGACCGCAGGAAATAGTTTGCGGGACGAAACACAGATACAGGGATTTTATCCCATTGTTGGGGAAAATGGGAGAGATAGCATCAAGTTATTAAATGACGGGGAAACCGTTCCGACTGTGATTCAAAAAATTTCTTCTTCTGAAAAAGAAAAACTGCAGGAATTTTTGAAAGAGCAGGAGAGGACAGCAGACTGGGAAACATTTGCACATGAAAACGGAACATTTCTTCTTCATGATCACAGAGTATCAGAATATGCAGAAGAGCAGGCATTGGAGCAGCTTGGAAATACAATAGAAGTGTATGATCTGGTACCGGTGGGAACGGATATGTCCGGCCTGCTTCCAGAGACACTGGTAAATTGCGGGTATCTGGATATTACAAAGGAAGGATTTCCGGAATTAGAGTTGTGCTGGGATGGCAGAAATACCAACCTTCTTCTTGTAACAGAAGAAACCTTTGAAAACCTGTCAGAGAATCTTACCCCACAGACATTTGAAATGAGTTTTTCTGTAGAGAAGGAACAGGAATCAGGCTGTAAAAACAGATTAAAGGGAATGATCCAAACAGAAAATATGGAATTTCAGTCTGAAAACGGATATGCAGAGCAATTAAATTTATTTCAGATGGAGTGTCGGTCAGACCTCTTGTTAAAAGAATCGGAGTATATTCAGACCAGCAGACTGTTGCTTCTGGTAATCAGTGGATGCCTGATTTTTATCGGGATTATGAATTTTTTAAATGTAAGGGTAACGGACATGTTACTTCGAAAAAAAGAATGTGCCATTATGAATCGTGTGGGAATGACCAGAAAGCAGTTGCAGCGGATGTTCCTTGCAGAAGGAATTTTTACCTGGCTGTTGCTGAGTGTTCTGATATTGACCGTTGGTACAATATTGCTTTGCGGGATTGGATGGTATATGAAAACCGAGATATCTTATTTTGTTTTTTCTTATCCAATCAAAGAAATGGTTGCTCTACTGATGATTTTACTTGCAGGCAGTATTCTGGTACCAGAAATTTTCTTTAAAAAGTTTTATGGAAAAGCGGATACTAAATAATTGGAGGGAATTGAATGATGTATCAAACCGTTTTAATAGAAAATATTACTACTGAAAATGTAACTGAAAAAATAAATGCAAAACTTCTGGAAATGGAAAAACAAAGCTACAAACTTGTAACTATGTCATTTTGGGGAGTTGAAAAAGCTATCTTGGTTTTCAAGAAGGGATTAAAAGGCAGTTTGCTGTGATATTTTAAATAGAATTATAGTCACAGATAAAATCAAGAACAGTAGAATATCATATTTGGTATCTTTTGTAATTTTTTTGAAATGTCCGAGATTTGTAACAATTCAGGCTGAAATTCCTTGAATTTTGTTCTTTTCTCGGACATTTCTGTGACATTTGTATTTTATAATAGAGTCATCATAAAGAAAGGCAGAAAGGAGCTTATAGAATATGAGTATTTTACAGACAATCGATTTAAAAAAATATTATGGTACAGAACCGAATATTACAAAGGCACTGGATGGTGTGAATTTTTCGGTGGAAGAAGGTGAATTTGTAGCGGTAGTAGGCACTTCAGGTTCCGGAAAATCCACGATGCTTCATATGATGGGAGGTTTGGACACTCCTACCAGCGGAAGAGTTATTGTACGGGGAGAAGAACTGGCAAAGAAAAACGATGAAGAGCTGACGATTTTCAGGAGAAGAAATATTGGATTTATCTTCCAAAACTATAATCTGGTTCCGATTTTAAATGTATATGAGAATATTGTCCTTCCGGTAGAGTTGGATGGAGATACGGTAGACCAGGGATTTATGGATGAAGTGGTTCATATGCTGGCTCTGGAAGATAAACTAAAGAATATGCCGAATAACCTCTCAGGAGGACAGCAGCAGAGAGTTGCGATTGCAAGGGCTTTGGTTGCAAAGCCTGCGATTGTGCTTGCCGATGAACCTACAGGGAATCTCGACTCGAAAACCAGTGCAGATGTTATGGGATTGATCAAACGGACTAGTTATGAGTTTCACCAGACGGTTGTAATGATTACACATAACAATGAGATCGCCCGACTTGCAGACCGGATTGTCCGTATTGAGGATGGAAAGATTGTAAGTTAGGGAGGTGATCATATGACATGGCCTTTTGAAAATAACACCAACGCTATTACGAAAAAAATTGCTAAAAATGACATAGATAAAAACCGAGTTAAAAAGGTTTTCTCG
>UQJE01000120.1 GCA_900541345.1 uncultured Blautia sp. | reverse complement strand
ATTTTGACCAGAATTCCTATCATGAGACAGATTTAAAAACACAGAAGAAAGTGGAAGCGGGAGATGATATTTACACACTGATCACAGATGAAAGATGGAGTCTTTTGATTCCTTTAAGTGATAAACAAGCAGCGCGATTAGCAGATCGAACGGTCATGCGTGTAAAGTTTTTAAAAGACGGCATGACTCAAAGCGGAGATTTTTCGATTATGGAAATCGACGGAGAAAAATATGGACGTCTTGATTTTAATAAGGGGCTTGTCCGCTATGCTTCTGATCGTTTTCTTGATATTGAACTGGTAACAAACACGGTAACCGGGCTTAAAATTCCTCTGTCTTCTGTAGTGACAAAGGAATTTTACACGATTCCCTCTTCTTTTGCAGCCACAGGCGGCGAGGGTGGAGAAGAAGGATTTTTTACAGTGGGTAAAAATAAATCGGGAGACAATGTGAAAAATTTTGTAACGCCTACCGTTTATGCAAGAGTGGAACAGAAACAGGCTGCTTCTCTCGGAACAGAAGAAACAGAAGAAACAAAAGAAAAAGAACCTTCCTATATATATTATGTAGATAAAAACTCTTTTAAAGAGGGAGACGCCATTATTAATCCGAATTCCCAGGAGAGATATATTGTAGGAGATACTGCTGTTCTGGAGGGAGTGTACTGCATTAATCAGGGATATGCCGTATTTCGGAGAATTGAGATCCTGGATCAGAACGAAGAGTATGCTATTGTATCGAAAGGAACGTCTTACGGGCTTTCCAGATATGACCGTATTGTTCGAGATGCATCAGAGGTAAAAGAAGAGGATATTCTCTATTAAAACTGCAGGAGGAAATATGATGATAGAAGAAAATCTGAAAAATGTAGAAGAAAACATAGAAAGAAGCTGTGCTGTTTCCGGTCGGAAGAAAGAAGAGGTTACTCTGATCGCAGTGAGCAAAACAAAACCGGTATCCATGCTTATGGACGCATATCGCTGCGGGCAGAGAATTTTTGGAGAAAATAAGGTACAGGAAATTATGGATAAATATGAGCAGATGCCAGATGACGTACAGTGGCATATGATCGGACATCTCCAGCGAAACAAGGTAAAATACATTGTGGATAAGGTTGCCATGATACATTCTGTAGATTCTCTCCGCCTTGCGGAAACAATTGAGCAGGAAGCTGCAAAGAAAAATGTAATCGTGCCTGTTCTTGTGGAAGTCAATGTTGCGCAGGAAGAGAGTAAATATGGTTTTTCGCCGGAAGAAGTGATTCCTTTCCTGGAAAAAGTATCGGTTTTTTCCCATATTCAGGTAAAAGGACTTATGACAATCGCTCCATTTGTAGAAAATCCGGAAGAAAACAGGGGAGTTTTTCACAAATTAAGGAAATTAAGTGTTGACATTAGAGAGAAAAACATTAATAATATTACTATGAGCGTCCTGAGCATGGGCATGACTGGAGACTATCAGGTTGCAATCCAGGAGGGCGCCACGATGGTACGTGTTGGAACAGGTATCTTCGGAGAAAGAAACTATGCAGTTAGATAAAATTATGAAATAAAGATTGGAGATTAAAATGGACGTTTTAGGTAAGTTTTTGAATGCCATCAAGCTGAATGATAATATGGATGAGGACGACGATTACTTAGATGACAGTCTGATGGATGATGAAGAAGACGATTTCCTTGATGACGAAATAGAAGAAAGACCGAAGAAGAAGTTTTTCGAAAAATTTGCCAGAAAATCAGAGGATGACATAGACGACATGGATTATCTTGATGATGAGGAGGAGGAAGAGGAAGTTCCGGTGAAGACTTCTTCCAGAGCAAGTGTAAAAACTGCGGCTGCAAAAGCACCGGTGAGACAGGAGCGAGTTTCTCGCCCGGCTGCCTCACCTAAAATCACACCTATGCGAAGCAGTAAACGCGGTACACAGACACCCAATATGGAAGTTTGTGTAATCAAGCCTTCTTCTATGGAAGATACGAGAGAGATTGCAGATACGCTTGTAGATAATTCTACTGTTATTTTAAATCTGGAAGGAATTGATATGGAGCTTGCCCAGAGGATTATTGACTTTACTTCCGGTGCCTGTTATTCTCTTGGAGGCAGCCTGCAGAAGGTTTCCAGCTACATTTTTGTACTTGGACCTTACAACGTAGATATTACAGGTGATCTTCAGAATATTCTCGGAGGCTCTGTTCCTTCTGTGAGGGCAGGATATTAATACTAATGGATAAAAATGAATTTTTTACTAAGAGAATCCGAGAATTAGCCAATATCTCTTTTCAGAGGGATATTGTGACTTTTTCGGATTTTCTTAATTTGAATGAAAGAAATATAGTAAACAGCCTGGATTTCCGCTCATCTGGTGTAATCGTGGAGAGCTTTGGCGGCTACGATAATGCAGAGCGTCAGATGGTGGCATTTCATTCTGATGCTCTTGTTTATCCCTGGGAGTATCCTATCGACTGTCTCCGTATCCGTCCAAGGGCGGCAAAATTTTCAGAGCCTCTTACGCACAGAGATTATCTGGGAGCTGTTTTAAATCTGGGTGTGGACAGAAGCGTTGTAGGTGATATTCTTACAGAAGAAAAAGAAGCATATCTGTTTTGCTTAAGTAAAATGACAGATTTTTTTCTGGAAAATCTTTTCCGAATCCGCCATACAGAGGTCATGATTGAAAAAATAGAAAATCCCGCGGATCTTCCGAAGCCAAAGATGGAATCTATAAGCGGAACCTGTGCCTCTGTGCGTCTCGATTCCCTTATTTCTCTGGCATTTCAGTCTTCCAGAAGCAGTATGGTCGCTTTTATAGAGGGAGGACTTGTATTTGTAAATGGACGTCTGATTACTTCAAATGGATATGAGCCAAAGGAAGGGGATATTATTTCTGTAAGAGGAAAAGGGCGCTTTCTTTATGATGGAATTACAAGGCAGACAAAGAAAGGCAGATACAGCGTAAGAATTTTACGTTACACTTCATAAGGAGATACATTATGGACGCATTACTTGTAAAAAGAGACAACGAATTTCATTATCCCATTTATTTTGCACAGGATTTTAAAGGACTTTCCAGAGTCCTTTCAGGAGAAGATTTAGGCGGTCGCAGGATTTGTCTTGTTTGTGACAGCAATACTTTTTCTCTTTATGCGGAAGAAGTAAAAAAAGAACTGGAAAAAGCAGCTGAAGAGGTATGTATATTTACTTTTCAGGCAGGAGAGGAACAGAAAAATCTTCACACAGTATCAAAACTTTATGCTTTTCTCATAGAAAGAGGGTTTGACAGAAAATGTGTCCTTGCCGCTCTTGGTGGCGGTGTAACCGGAGATTTGACCGGTTTTGCTGCAGCAACCTATTTACGTGGAATTGACTTTATTCAGATACCAACAACTCTTCTGGCACAGGTGGACAGCAGCGTAGGCGGAAAAACAGGTGTGGATATGGCACAGTATAAAAATATGGTGGGCGCTTTTTGTCAGCCGCGTCTTGTGTACATGAATCTTAACACCTTAAAGTCGCTTCCTGAAAGAGAATTTATCTGCGGAATGGGAGAAGTTTTAAAAACAGGTCTTATTTGTGACGGAGAATTTTTCCGTTTGGTATGTAAAGAACAGGAAAAAATACAGAACCTGGATTCTGTGCTTTTAACTTCTGTTGTAAGAAGATGCTGTGAAATCAAAGCTGGTATTGTGGAGAGGGATCCAAAAGAACAGGGAGAGAGAGCCCTTTTAAATCTCGGGCACACAGCAGGCCATGCTGTAGAAAAACTGAAGCATTTTACTCTTGGTCATGGACAGTGTGTAGGACTTGGACTTCATGCTGCCGCCTTCCTCTCAAAGAATAGGGGACTTCTCACAGAAGAGGAATACAGAGAGATTCTTTTTGGACTTGAGGGATATAAACTTCCTTTAAAAACAGAAGGCTTACAGGCGGAGGAAGTGCTTGCAGCTACCAAAAAAGACAAGAAGATGGAACAGGGACAGATTAAATTTATTCTTATGGATGGAATCGGAAAGAGTTTTATAGATAAAAACGTTACGGATGAGGAGTTGCTGCAGGCAATCAGGGAGATTCTCATATGAATAAACAAGAAAAGAAAACTCCTTTATCTGCAGGCTTGTGTACCCTTTTAAGCAGTCTGATTGTTATTATAGCCGTATTTCTGGATCAGTATACAAAGCTTTTGGCTGCAGCTTATTTAAAAGGGAAAGAGGCCGTTTCCCTGATTCCCGGCATATTGGAGCTGAAATATCTGTACCCGGAAAACAGAGGAATTGCTTTTGGAATGTTTCAGGGTTCTACTGCGTTTTTTGCTGTTGTGAGTATGATACTTTTTATATTAATCATCTGGATTTTTTTGAAAATTCCAAAGAATCGGTATTATATTCCCCTTATGGCAGTCTGTGTACTGATGCTTTCCGGAGCACTCGGAAATATGATAGACCGTGTTTTTCGCGGATATGTCATTGATTTTATTTATTTTTCCCTGATTGATTTTCCTGTCTTTAATATGGCAGATATTTATGTAGTATGCGGCGGAATCCTACTTGTGATTTTTGTCTTTTTCAAATATAAAAAAGAGGACGATTTCGACTTTTTAAGTTTTAGAAAAAAGGAAAAATAAGATATGGATAAAATCATTTTTCAGGTAGAAAAAGAAAATACCGGAATCCGGATTGATAAGTATCTCTCTGATAATATGGAGGATATATCTCGTTCTTACCTGCAAAAGCTTTTAAAAGATAAGAGTATTACGGTGAATAATAAAGCCATAAAAGCGAATTATAAGGTTCAGGAGGGAGATATGGTTTCTGTTTCTGTTCCAGAACCGGAGGAACCGGATATTCTTCCGGAGGAAATTCCTCTTGATATTCTCTACGAGGACGATTCTCTTATGGTGGTAAATAAACCAAAGGATATGGTGGTGCACCCTAGTGCCGGGCATACGTCAGGAACCCTTGTCAATGCCGTTTTATTTCACTGCAAGGGAAACTTATCCGGAATTAATGGCATTATGCGCCCCGGTATTGTGCACAGAATCGATAAAGATACTACAGGCGCCCTTCTGATCTGTAAGACAGATA
>UQJE01000119.1 GCA_900541345.1 uncultured Blautia sp. | reverse complement strand
GTATGGGATGGTTTGACTGTGTTGCTTCTAAATATGGATGCCGTGTACAGGGAACAACAGATGTTGCATTTACCGTACTTGATGTTCTGGGGTATCTGGAAGAAATCCCGGTTTGCGTTGGATACGAAATTGATGGAGAGATTACAACAGAGTTCCCGACAACAGCGCTTCTGGAGAAGGCGAAACCAGTTCTCGAGGTGCTTCCGGGCTGGAATTGTGACATTCGCGGAATTACAAAATATGAAGATCTTCCGGAAAACTGCAGAAAATATGTAGAATTTGTGGAAGAAAAAATCGGATTCCCGATCACCATGATTTCCAATGGACCGGGAAGAAATGATATTATTTACAGAAACAAATAATAAAGTATGATTCACGCCGGAGTTTTCTCCGGCGTGAACTGTATACAGAAAAAAGAGGAAATATCTTATGAAAAACTGGAAACGGTTACTGGCAGGAGCCGGTGTGATCTTTATGCTGCTTGCATTTTGCCTTCCCATGATTTTTGCATTTGGCAAGGGAGAAAATTCCGGCAGTTTGTTTTGGGGAGCAATCGGAATTGCTTTTCTTGTTCCAATACTAATTTATATGTTCCTGATGGCATATAGAATCTTTGGAAAAAAGGAGAAATCAGTGGACAGCAACGTAGAGAATATTATTTTTGATGTGGGAAACGTGCTGATGGAGTACGGTTGGGAGCCTTATCTTAAAAGTTTCGGATTTTCTGAAGAAAAGTATGAAAAAATTGCAGATGCTGTATTTCGAAGCAAAGCATGGAATGAACAGGACAGAGGACTTCTTCCGGAAGAAGAGTACGTCAATCAGTATGTAGCGCTTGCTCCGGAATACGAAAAAGAAATCAGGGAAGTGATGGAGCACACTCCGGAATGTATGTCTGTCTATGATTATGCAGATACATGGGTAAAGTACCTGAAGGAAAAAGGATATCGCCTTTATGTTCTTTCTAATTACGGAAGCTATATGCTGAACAAAAACAGAGAACAGATGAGTTTTCTTAAATATATGGACGGTGTTATTTTCTCCTGCGAGGTGAAGCAGGTGAAGCCGGAGCAGGAAATTTATAAAACTATTTTAAAGAAATACAATCTGAAGCCGGAAAAAACAGTCTTTATTGATGACAGGAAGGATAACTGTGAAGGGGCAGAAAAAGCAGGGATTCGTGCGATTCAGTTTCAGAGTTTTAAGCAGGCAGCAGCAGAGCTTGAGAATCTGGGTGTAAAATAATAAAGAGAAGAAGCCCTGCAGACAGAGTATCACATGTCCACAGGACTTCAAGGGGAGGATATAAGTATTTCATATCTTGTCTTTTGTACTGTTCATTGAAGGGGGTTCCAATGAACATTTATAGTATAGACATAAATTCTCCTCTTTATACACCAAAATAAAATTTTTTGGTTTGTGTTTTTATAAAAAAGATGATATAATAAGATGGCTTTGATACAAAGCACAAATATCGATGAAATTTTGGAAAAGAGGATTAAAAAATGAGCGATAAAACTATCTTAGAGCAGTGGCGTTCCATCGCTTACGACCAGCAGGCAGACCGCAATAAACTGCAGAGATTCTGGGCAAATTACTTTAACATTGAAAAAAATATTTATGAGCAGCTTCTTGAGAATCCGGACGAGGCTGTTTCCGGTACAGTAAAAGAGCTGGCTGAGAAATATGGACAGGAAGTTCTGACAATGGTTGGTTTCCTTGACGGAATCAATGACAGTCTTCTGGTTCAGAATCCCATTGAGACAATGGACGAGAACACAAAGGTAAATCTTGCATTTGACAAAGAGCTTCTTTACAAAAACATGGTAGATGCAAAAGCGGACTGGCTTTACAATCTGCCGCAGTGGGACAAGATTTTCACTCCTGAGAAGAAAAAAGAGCTTTACATGGAACAGAAAAAATCTGGTACAATCGTAAAAGCACATAAAGTTGGACGTAATGATCCATGTCCTTGCGGAAGCGGAAAGAAATATAAATTCTGCTGCGGAAAATAAAAAATAAACAGTAATACAATGACAAATCAGGCTGTCGGCAGTACCGGCAGCCGTTTTGTCGTTACGGAGGAAATATGGCAAATTTATGTTTTACGGCTGCGATTTTATGCGCTTTGTATTATCTGGGAATTATTGTTTACTCCGGGATTTATACAGATTTTTCCTGGATATGGCCGGCAGGTGCTGTTTTTCTTGGGGGAAATGGTCTTCTGTTTATCGTAAATAAAAAAAATCCAGATTTGTTTCCGGTGTGGATAAAATATACATACAGTATTCTTATTTTTTTATGTATCTGCTTCTTTTTTATGCTTTTTCTCAAGGTGCTCTCCGCTATGAAAGGAAAAGGAAGGGAAAATCTGGATTATGTGGTGGTTCTCGGTGCTCACGTAAAAGGTGAGCTTCCTTCCAAAGCTCTTTTAAAAAGACTGGAGGCAGCTCTTGATTATGGAGAAAAAAATCCGGAAACAAAGCTTGTTTTATCAGGGGGACAGGGATTTGGAGAAAATATTACAGAGGCGCTCTGTATGAAACGGTATCTTGTGAAAAATGGAATTTCTTCTGACAGACTGATTTTGGAAGAGAAATCTACAGATACGAGGGAGAATCTAAAATTTTCAGATGAAATGACAGGATGTAAAGAGAAAAAAACAGGGATTTTATCAAATGATTTTCATGTGTACAGGGCAGTCCGGCTTGCGAAAAAACTGGGGTATGTGTCTCCTGAGGGAATTGCCGCACAGTCGGATCCGTTTATGGAACCGCACTATATCGTGAGAGAAATATTTGCCCTTGTAAAAGAACAATTAAAAGGAAATATCTGAAACGCCATTGACAAACAGAAAAACGGCGTATATAATGTGGTTCAGAACCAAAAGAAAACGCGTAGACGAGACGAGTAGGCTGTGGAACGTTCCAGAGAGAGATGTATTTGCTGGAAGCATCTTATCGGGAAACAGTTGAAAACTACCTCTGAGTGGCCCCAATCCGGTCCGGTGATTCCGTTATCATCAATGAAGTGGTTATATTTTGTGAAAACAGATATAGCAAGCAGGGTGGAACCGCGAGATACTCGTCCCTTACAGTGCATAGCATTGTAAGGGATTTTTTTATTTATCAACGAGGATTTTATAAGAAAAGAAAGGAGACAATATGATTATCACATTAAAAGACGGCTCGAAAAAAGAGTACGCAGAAGCAAAATCAGTAATTGAAATCGCACAGGATATAAGCGAGGGACTGGCACGTGTGGCATGTGCAGGAGAAGTAGACGGAGAGGTTGTAGATCTTCGTACTGTAGTAGATAAGGACTGCGAATTGAATATCCTTACTTCAAAAGATGAAAAAGGACTTGCAGCGCTGCGCCATACAGCGTCACATGTTCTGGCAGAGGCTGTTCAGACTCTTTATCCGGAGGCAAAGGTTGCGATTGGACCGTCTATTGATACAGGATTTTACTATGATTTTGAATGTCCGCCATTTTCAAGAGAAGACCTTGATGCAATTGAAAAAGAGATGAAGAAAATCATCAAAAAAGGTGCGAAAATTGAGCGTTTTACAAAAACAAGAGAAGATGCGGTTGCATTTTTTAAAGAAAAAAATGAGCCTTATAAAGTTGAACTGATTGAAGATTTACCGGAAGGGGAAGAGATTTCCTTCTATTCTCAGGGAGACTGGGTAGACTTATGTGCAGGTCCTCACCTTATGAGCACAAAAGGAATCAAGGCATTTAAACTTCTTTCCGCGTCCGGCGCATATTGGAGAGGAAGCGAAAAGAACCATATGCTCACACGTGTTTACGGAACGGCTTACGGTTCCAAAGAGGAGCTGAAGGCTCATCTGGAACAGATGGAAGAGGCAAAAAAACGTGACCACAATAAGCTGGGACGCGAGATGAAGCTTTTTACAACAGTAGATGTGATTGGACAGGGACTGCCTCTTATTATGCCAAACGGCGTGATCATCATGCAGGAACTGCAGAGATGGATTGAGGACGAGGAAGCAAAGAGAGGATATATCCGTACAAAGACCCCTCTTATGGCAAAAAGCGATCTGTACAAGATTTCCGGACACTGGGATCACTATAAAGACGGAATGTTTGTATTAGGCGATGAAGAAAAGGATAAAGAAGTATATGCTCTTCGTCCTATGACATGTCCGTTCCAGTATTACGTATATAAAGCAGAGCAGCACAGCTATCGTGACCTGCCTCTTCGTTACGGAGAAACATCTACTTTGTTCAGAAATGAAGATTCCGGAGAAATGCACGGTCTGACACGTGTACGTCAGTTTACTATTTCTGAGGGGCACTTAATTGTAAGACCTGACCAGATGGTAAAAGAATTTAAAGACTGTATTGCTCTTGCACAGTATTGTCTCCAGGTTCTTGGCGTTGAGGAGGATGTAACATATCATCTTTCCAAATGGGATCCGAAAAACAGCGAGAAATATATTGGCGATGCAGAAGTATGGGAGGAGACAGAAGGACACATCCGTACTATGCTGGAAGAGCTGAATATTCCGTTTGTCGAGGATGTGGGAGAAGCTGCATTCTATGGACCGAAGGTGGACATCAATGCAAAGAATGTGTATGGAAAAGAAGATACAATGATTACAATTCAGTGGGATGCACTTCTTGCAGAGCAGTTTGATATGTACTATATTGATGAAAACGGAGAAAAACAGCGTCCGTACATTATTCACCGTACATCTATGGGATGTTATGAGCGTACACTTGCATGGCTTATTGAAAAATATGCAGGAATGTTCCCTACATGGCTCTGTCCGGAGCAGGTTCGTGTAATTCCAATTTCTGAAAAATACAGCGATTATGCCTCAAAAGTGGAAGAACAGTTAAAAGAAAACGGTATCCGCTGCTCTGCAGACCATCGTTCTGAAAAAATGGGATATAAGATTCGTGAAGCTCGCCTTGCAAGAGTACCGTATATGTTGATTGTAGGTGCAAAAGAAGAGGAAGAAGGAAAGGTATCTGTAAGAAGCCGATTCCTGGGAGACGAAGGAATGAGAAGCCTGGAAGAATTTATCTCTGCAATTAAAGAGGAAATCCGCACAAAAGAAATCCGCAA
>UQJE01000118.1 GCA_900541345.1 uncultured Blautia sp. | reverse complement strand
TGCCCAGAATCCACATACTTGAGAACCTTCTTCAAGTGTTACATTTTCCTGACTGATTGTCACTACATCTTCCATATTGCCGTACTGAAATGCCAGAATCGCAGTCATTATTTTTGTAATACTGGCAGGATATACTCTTTCATATGCCCCTTTTGCATACATGGTTTCCTTACTGTCCAGATTCAGAAGAAGCCCTTTTTGTTCATCCTGAAGACTTACTGTTTCCAGGGGAACATCGCCCTCCACTACACAGAGCTCCGCTGCAAAAGCAGGAGCTTTCTGAGATTCCTTTGACACAAGAGTATTTTCAAACTCTCTGGAGGCATCAAACTCCTGAAAGGGACTGGAAAAACTTCCTCCCTGTAGTTTATAGACCAGATACCCTCCTCCGCAGCCAAATGTCACAAGAATGAGAAGTAAGAGTATAGTATTTCGAATCCTGCGTCGGCGCATACGACGCATTCTGGCTCTGGAAACAGCACGTGAAGACGGTTTTCTTTTAGTTCTTTCAATCTCTCTTTCTCTAGCTGTCATAAGTATTCCTCTTTCTGATAAAAATCTTTTTTCTCAATGTCTTTTTTATAAGCTCTGCCCTGAAGACCTACATTTAAAACAAATCCCATTCCGATAAACATACTGACAAGAGAAGTCAGCCCATAGCTTACAAAAGGAAGTGGTGTTCCTGTATTTGGAGCAATTCCGGTTGCAACAGAAATATTCAAAAATGCCTGCAGCGCAACAATTGTTCCAACTCCGCAGCATATGATCTTTCCTGCCTGATCCTTTGCTCTTAAGCTCATCCGAACACATTCCGCTGCAATCAGAAAAAGAAGAATGACAATGGCGGAGCAGCCAAGAAATCCGTATTCCTCTCCTGCCACTGCAAAAATAAAATCTGTCTGATTTTCCGCAACGAAGTTTCCTTCATTTACAGAGGCTGTGTCCTCTTCTTTTGAAAGGCGTTTTCCAATCAGTTCACCGGAAGCGATAGCTGTTTTTGAATTGTTCTGCTGTTCAACATCATCGCTGTATTCTTCATTTTCGGGATACAAAAACGACATAATACGATCTCTCTGATAATCTTTTATCAGATTCTGATCCGGCTGTACAACAATGGAAAGAAAAATGATCAAAAGAGGAATCGCAATCAAGATTGCTCCTCCTATGATTTTATAGCTCAATCCTGCAATATAGATAAGGATACAGAACATAACCGCAATGGTGATTGTATTTTTCATATCTGGCTGGCTGTACACAAGGGCCAAAGGAATAATAAGAAGAACAGCAGCCTGCACCAGAGTTTTCAGCGTATTTAAATCATCTTCATGGTCCATAAAGAATTTGGCAAAAAATAAAATAATAATAATTTTTGTCAATTCTGTAGGCTGGAATCGGATAAAGCCAAGGTCAATCCATCTTGCAGCTCCGTTGGCACTGTCACCAAAAAGACGCACACCGAGAAGCATGACAATATTAAAGACGTACATAATCCATTGAAAATTCAAAATCCAGGAATAATCAATGAGGGAAAGTATCAACATGACAGCAACTCCTAAGATCACACCTGCAAGCTGTTTTGTCTGAAGGTCCTGTCTTGCTGTACCAACAAGCTCTACCCCTATTCCGCTGACAAGAAGAAGAAAGAGCACCAGTCTGAAATTGTAAAAACGCAGTTTATACTGTTTAATCATATATTATCTGTCCTTTTTCTTTTGAACAGGAATGGAAGCATATAAAACAGGTGGTTCCTGTGAAATTTGCAGCATTACCTGTTCTTCATCAATGGTAATGTATTTTTTTACGCTGTGAATAATATCTTTTCGAAGCATTTTCATCATTTGCGGAGAACAGTCAATCCGTTCCGAGATAAGAAGCAGCTTCATTCTGTCTCTTGCGTACCCTGCCGAGCTGCTTTTTCCCTGGAAAAAAGCCTTTCGCATAATATCCTCCCATTATTTCTTAAAAATGCTTCCCAGTCTTTTAAAAAATCCCCTTTTTCGTGAGACAGGAATAAAAGGAATCTCCTCTCCCATAAGACGGCGGCAGATGTTATGGTATTCCTCCTCTGCCTGGGAATTTTTTCCGGAAAGCGGTTCTCCCTGATTGGTGGCAATGACAATCTGTTCATCGTCAAGAATCGTTCCGATTAGGTCTACTGCAAGAATTTCAATTACATCTTCAACAGACATCATATCTCCTCTTGCAATCATATCCGGACGAAGGCGATTGATGATTAAATGAATATCATGAAGTTCATGGGCTTCCAGAAGCCCAATGATTCGGTCTGCATCACGGATTGCCGAAACTTCCGGGGTTGTGACAACAAGGGCTTTATCTGCTCCTGCAATGGCATTTTTAAATCCCTGCTCAATACCTGCGGGACAGTCGAGAAGAATATAATCAAATTCTTCTCTTAAATCGTCTACAAGCTTTATCATCTGCTCCGGTGATACAGCTGTTTTATCCTTTGTCTGAGCGGAAGGCAAAAGGTAAAGTTCCTGGTGGCGGCGGTCTTTGATAAGAGCCTGGCGGAGACGGCAGGTACCGTTTATTACATCTACAAGATTATAAACAATTCTGTTCTCCAATCCCAGCACAACATCAAGATTTCGAAGTCCTATATCCGTATCCACCACTGCAACTTTCTTTCCCATCATGGCAAGTCCTGTTCCGATATTGGCAACGGTTGTGGTTTTTCCCACACCGCCTTTTCCGGAAGTAATGACAATGACCTCACTCATGTTCTATGTTCCTCCTAAAAAATATGTTCCACAATTCTGGTATTCTCTCATGCAGTTTAGTCATTCGATGTGTTACTTGTATCGCTGGACGCAATACCTGTAAGAATGGTTTCTTCATCTGCTAATTTAAAAATGTATTTAAATATATCATTGGCAGCAAGACAGGCATTACCTGAAGAGTATCCGTTTGCGATTCTTACTGCAATGGCATATTTCGGCTCAGACGCCGGAGCGTAACCTACAAACAGACCGTGGTTAGGATGGTAAATGTCAATTTCCGCTGTACCGGTTTTTCCGGCAACTTCTATGCCAAGCCCGTTAAATTGCTCATGTGTCTGTACTACACGGTACATTCCGTCGTGAATATCATTCCATACATTCTGCGGAACATCAAGGATATTTTCTACCTGAGGCTCATATTCCTGAATAACTTCTCCCTTTGAATCTTTAACCTGATCAAGAAGTGTCTGTTTGTATACAGTACCGGAATTTGCAAGTACAGAAGCATACCTTGCAAGTTCGCTTGTTGTATAAAGATGTGTACCCTGTCCGATATAGGAAGGTACTGCAAATTGATCCGATACATGAGGTGTTGCCTCTGTGAGCTCAATTCCCGTTTTTTTGTCAAGACCTATAAGAGTAGCGTATTTCTGAAGTGCGGAAAGGCTCTGCGTTTCTGAAAACTGCCCGTCGTCTTTCTGCCCCAGCATATAGCCGACCATATTGAAATACGTATTACAGGACTCCTCAATGGCAGTACGAATATCAAGTGCTCCATGACCGTAAAGATTCCAACAGTTAATTGGAGGTTCTACAAGATCAAATTTTCCGGTACACTCAATATAGGTACCATCATCAATAACTCCCTCCATCATACCGGCAATGGTAGAAAGAGGCTTTAAAGTAGAACCGGGAGCGGTTGTCTGCTGTGTAGCCTTATTAAAAAACGGGCTGGATTGGTCAAGAGAAAGGCTGGTATAATACTCGGTATCCATATTATTGGCAAGACGGTTATTGTCATATCCAGGATAAGATACACAGGCAAGCACTTCTCCGGTATTTACATCTGTAATCACAGCAGAGGCAGAACATGGCATCAGGGCAAGCTGAGCCGGTTCGATTTCCAGCTTCCATATTTTATTTATCATAAAATCGTAGGCACTTGTGGCACCGGAAGCAAGACCTTCATAAGCATCATCTTCTTTTGAGAGAACACCCTGCTCATAGAGAACAAGACATAATTCCTGTCCGGAAATCGTATCTTCATGAAGCATATATTTATAAAGGAGCTTCGAAAATTGCAGGTCGGTTTTCAAATAGTCTATAATATAATCGGTAAGAGACTGATAAACCTCTGAAGAATCCAGATAATCTCCCTCTGGGGAAATCTTGGAAATATCAATCCAGTTCTGGCTGGCAGCATATGTCAGGTACTCTTTGAGGCTTATGCTTTCGTCTTTTGTCCATGCTTTATATGTTTCATCTGAAGTATCGACAGCATCTTTGGAAATCACATTTAAGGTATCACGAAGAAGAGTGTTGCAGATATATGTAAGATATTCCTGCATCTGCTCATCTTCCTCCTTATAGGCAGGTGGATTTTCTCCTGTGAGCCTGTTCTTTATTGTATCAAAAACCTGTTGCTGCTTTTGTTGAAATTTGGCATATAAATTTTTTTCTGTTTCAGAAGCGTCTTCGTCGTCAAATTTTTCTATATTGATGACACTGTTCGACACAAGAGCGTTGTACACATCGTAAATCGGAACAATAATCTGACTGGCATTTGCCACACCTTCATAATCAAATGTTTTTACTGCTTCGATTTTGGAGAGAAGAATTCCTGCTACTCTCTGTTTTAAAATCTGATAAATTCCTCTCTGCCATTCTGCATCGATAGTAAGCTGTACGTCCTGACCGGAAACTGGTTCTATACGAGTGTTCTCATCGATTTTTAAAACTTTTCCAAGATTGTCTACGTAAACTGTTTCTTCGCCGTCTGTTCCCTGGAGAGTCGTTTCCATATACTGTTCAATACCTGCTTTTCCGATAATGGCATCATTGGAATAATCCGGATTTTCCTCACGAAGATTTTCCAGCTCTTCAGAAGATGCTTTTCCTGTATAGCCAAGGATTGGTGCCATGCTTTCATCTTCCACATACTGACGAATGGAATCCTCCACAACATCAATTCCCTGAAGAAGATTCTGATTTTCCATAATGGCAGCTACCGATTCTTCGCTGACATTTGTGGCGATGGTAACCGGCATATATTTTTTAAAGCTGTTTGTATTTAGCTGATAGCGGATAATGGCAATTTGAAGAATTTCCTGTTTTGAAAGACTCTTTGGAAGTCCGTGGGAGGAAAGTTCTTCCTCTGTGTAAGCATTTTTTCCTTCCAGTACAATAGAAAAACCTTTTTCTCCGCTGAGATAGGCTACCATTTCATCTGCTGTGGCATTTTTCTCCTCTTTTTTCAGATCATCGATGAGGGGGTGACCATAAATATCTGCACGGAAGCGGTTTAAGGTAAAGCCTTCATCAACATCAAAAACATAGTTTCCGTTTTCATCAAGAAGAATATGAAAGGTATTGGAGAGGGAATCTTTGTTTTCTTTTAAAATCTGGAGTACACGATAAGCAACTCCG
>UQJE01000117.1 GCA_900541345.1 uncultured Blautia sp. | reverse complement strand
CAGATAAGGCAAAGCACACTCTTTTTTAAATTACCCGATATCCCCGCTTTTTCCCTTTTTTTGCAAAATAGAAAATCCCAAAAAGCATAGCTGCCAGAAGAATTCCATATAAGATAAGAATGGCTGTATTTGCCATTGCTGCATATGGTGTGCCTTCAAGCGCCAAAAGCTTTGGAGCTGCATCCGTAAGAATAAGAGAAAACACATTCGCACCGATATGAAGCAGAACACTGCTCCACCGGTTTCCGCTCATCTCCAAAATATACGCCATAACTGTGCCCAGGATTCCCGCATAAATAATCTGCACAAAATTTCCGTGGAAAATTCCGAAAATCACACCGGAAATGATAGCTGCCGCCGGGATTTTCATATAGTCGCGAAGTCTTAAATACATCAGCCACCGAAAAATGGTCTCTTCCGCCATTGGCGCTACAATTCCCATCCAGAGAATCATTTCCCAGAGACTGTACCCGGTTGTAATGCTTTCCATCATATTTTGATATGTGTTGTCCTGCACAAATATCTGAAGAATTCCCACAAAAAGATTCACATAAAAGGCAAGCCCTGCTCCAAGAAGAAGTAAGAGCCCGCATTCTCCCGGATTTAATTTATCTTCCGGAGGATTTGGCACCAGTCTTCCAAAGACTCTTCGGTCTCTGTCCTTTTTATAAAGGTACCACGCAGGAATTATAGTAAGTATTCCTGTAATCCCTGTGATCAAAATAGAAAAACGATCAAATCCCTCATTGCCATACCCTGTTATCTGCGTGAGAAAAACAAGAACTGCGCTTCCCAGGATCTGGTAAATGCAAAGGAATAAAACCAGAGGACTTAATCCCCGCCACACCTTTCCCGGCAAGCTCTGACGGCGCAGAGGGCTCAGGCGAAAAAATCAAGGATTTCCCCGGCAGATGCTACTATTTTAAGCGGCTGTGCTGCCTGAAGCTCCTCCATAGTTCCATATCCATAAGAGACTGCAAGGCACTCCATTCCACAGGCTCTTGCCCCTAAAACGTCATGCTCTTTATCTCCCACCATTAAAACCGATTCTCTTTTATCGGAAAGTCCAAGACGTTTTAAAGCCTCTTCCACAACGGCTGACTTATTTGTACGATTTCCGTTCATCTCACTTCCCACTACTTCATGAAAATATCCGAGAAGGTGAAAGTGTTCCAATATCTGAAGAACAAATTTCTCCGGTTTTGAGGAAGCAACCGCAAGAAGGTATCCTTTTTTTCTCAGCTCCCGAAGCATTTCCTCAATGCCCGGATATACGCGATTCTCAAAAATTCCAATCGTGGAATAGCGCTCTCTGTAATAAGAAACCGCAAGCCGTGCTGTCTCCTCATCAAGATCTGCAAATTTCATAAACTGTTCCATAAGAGGCGGCCCTACAAACACCCTAAGTTCTTCCAGAGAGGGCGTCGGTTTTCCCAGTTTTTCCAATGCGTACTGTACCGATTTTGTAATTCCCTCACCGGATTCTGTAAGAGTCCCATCTAAATCAAACAAGATTGCTTTATACATAAAATTAAGTCCTCCCGTCGTGTGATAATAATATTAAGTCAAACGATGCCTGGCATCTTTATATTTGTTTATTATATCATTGTTTTTCTGCATCGTCCATGAAATTTCTGTGTTCTTTTATCCCTCCTCGGAATAAATCCAGGGTTCCATCATTACCAGACGGCAGTCCTCTGTAATCACAAGAATCTCTATTTTATTTTCTCCTCCTGCAGGCTCCATCTCCCAGAAAATACGGTTTCCCTCACGCCACCAGAGACATTCCCGGTGATTATGACGTACAGAAACAATCCCCACCTGCCCCTCTGACTGAATTTCCACATACGGAATTCTTTGATTTTGGGGAACAGGAAGATGATGAAAAAACACGGAAAAATCCTGAAAGATCGGAAATGGTCCAGAGTCTTCCTGTATAAACGCAGAAGAGAAATCCGAGGTCTGAATCGGAGCCGGAGAGGGCGACAGTGCAATTGACGGCGTCGGAGTTTCAGAAACATCCGGAATTGTCGTTGGAGTCTGCGTTTTGACAACCGTATTCTCCTCCAAAGGAGACGGTACGGGAATCTGACCTTTTGTGATTATATCTGCCCGATTTTCTTCCATGTTACTCGATTGGCTTTCGCTGTGTGACTGATTTTCCGAATCATTTTCCTGCTCCGGTACCGACTGATTATTTTCCTCTATGCCAGAATAGGGATTTTCCGGGGCAACTTCTTCTATTACACCTTCTCCTGTTAAAATATCCCCGGAATGCTCCTGTTCCGGCATCTCTTCCCAGTATTCCTGTTCTGATCCTGTCTCTTCTTCCACGCCTGTTCCCGCTTCCTCCCGCCAGTCGGAAGGGTACTCCTGCCCTTCTCCCGTTCCCACTTCCACATCAAAGCCCCCCAATTCCATACTTTTTACCTGTGTAAAACAAAGGCAGATTCCTGTAAAAATCCCGCCGCCAATCCATTTTGCCTTATTCTTTTTCCTCATAAATCCGCTCCTTCCATACCTTCTCATTTTCTGTAGAAATGCCGTCCAGCATTCCCTTTTCTTCTTTTTCCTCAAATTCTTTCAAAAGCTTTCTGCTTTTTTCTATCTCTCCTTTTTTCCACAAGAACATTCCATATTCTGTATATCCCTCTCTGTATTCCGGCTCATAGAGCAGAAGCTGCCTGTAATACTCCTCCGCCCGCTCCATATCCTTCTGATACTCTTCATTTACTGCCAGAAGTAGAAGAAGACGCCTCTGTTCTTCCTCTTTTTTGTACAGTCGAAGAAGTTTCTGCAGCTTTGTCTCCAGCTTCTCACAAATCCCTCTCCTCTCCTCCTCTTCTGCCTCTTGAAATTCTTTCCGATAATAAATTTCTGTCACTTTGGAAAGGGCTGTTTGAAAATCCGGTTCTTTTTCAGAAGAAAGCAGGGGCAGGATAAGAACAGAACAAAGACAGAATACTGCAAATGCTCCCAGGAAAGCATAAAGGCCTTTTGTCTTGCCTGTTTTTAAGTCCTTTAAAATACAGGACAGTCGTTTTTCTGCTTCCTCCGCATTTTGAAACCGAAAATCTTCTTTTTGCATACAACATTTTTTTATTACAAGAAACAACTCCGGACATTTCATAAAATAAAAAATTCTTCTTTTTCCCATCAGCCTGTCCAGTGTTTTTCCAAGAGCATAAATATCGCTGACTGCTGTAATGCGTCCCCTGTACTGCTCCGGTGCAGCATATCCCCTTGTTCCGAGACATACATTCTGCTCCTGCCCATGCCCGAATACTGCGCTTCCAAAATCAATCAGGTACAGTCTTCCTGTTTCTGTGAGCATCAGGTTTCCCGGCTTTAAATCCCCGTAAAAAACAGGCGGCGTACAGTGATGCAGGTATTTTAAAATCTCTGCTGTTTCCACTCCGATTTTTAAAATTTCTTCAGGAGAAAAAACTTTCCCTTCTTTTATCCATTCTTCCAGATTTTTCCCCTTTATATACTCCATCACAAGATAACAGTGCTCTTCTTTTTCCAGATAATCCATCATTCGGGGAAGCCCCTGATGACCCAGAAGTCTTAAAAGTTTTGCTTCTCTCTTTTTCTCCAGCGGAAGCTCCTTTACAGCCCACAAAGTGCCAAGCTCCATATCTCTCGCAAGATAAATATCCCCTTCTCCTCCTTCTGCTATCTTTTCCAGAATACAGTATCTTCCCTTTAAAATCCGTCCGGTAAGAGAAATCGGTATCACCTCCTATGAAATTTTGTTTTAATCTTTTCTAATAAAAAATAATTGGAAAACTTTACAGCAGAACGCTGTAAAAAAGAAATAAAATAATAAAATCCCTGTCCTTATCATATCACAGCGGATATGTAAGGGCAAGGATTTTTTGTAAATTACATTCTCTCCGGAGCTTCAAATCCAAGAAGGTCAATACATGTTTCCAGAACTTTTTTTGTAAGATTTAAAAGCTGGATAAAGGATTCCTTCTGTTCCTGATTTTCTTCACTTAAAATCTTTGTTTCATGATAGAAGCTGTTAAATGCATTTGATACTTCATAAATATACGCACAGATTTTATGAGGCGCTTTTTCTTCAAATGCATTTTCTACTGTTGCGCCGAAAGCAGTAAGCTGCAGCATAAGATTTTTCTGGCTTGTATTGACTGCGCCAAGAATTTTTCCTTTTGCCAGATCGCCGCCCTCTTCTGCATAACGATTCAGAATTGACTTGATTCGTACAATCGTATAGAGGATATACGGACCTGTATTTCCCTCAAATGAAGTAAAGCGGTCCACATCAAAAATGTAGTCTTTTGTTGCCTGATTGGAAAGGTCACCATACTTAATTGCAGAAAGACCTACGATTTTTGCAGTATCTCTTGCATCTTTGTCGCGAACACTTCTGTTATCCACGATTTTTGTATACATCTCTTCGTTGATGTCTGCAATCAGATTTTCAAGACGCATTACACCGCCATCTCTTGTTTTAAACGGCTTTCCATCTTTTCCATTCATTGTACCGAAGCCCAGGAAAGAAAGCTTTGTATCTTCTTTTACAAGACCTGTTTTTCTTGCACAGCGGAACACCTGGATAAAATGAAGTTCCTGACGCTTGTCTACCACGTAAAGAATCTCGTCCGGCTCAAACAGCTTCATACGCTCCACAATCGTAGCAAGGTCTGTTGTTGTATAAAGAGAAGCTCCGTCTGATTTTAAAAGCATACACGGTGGAATTTCTTTCGTGTCTGTCTCTTCTTTTACATCAACAACAAGAGCGCCCTGATCCTCGTATGCAAAGCCTCTGTCCTTCATATCCTGTACCATATCCGGAATGTACGGCTGTGCATCGGATTCTTTTTTCCATAAATCAAAAGATACATTCAGATTATTATAGTTACGTTTTAAGTCAGTTACAGACACTTCCATAATGTGATTCCAGAGTGCCATATATCCCGGTTTTCCCTGCTGAAGAAGATGGGTTGCCTCAAGAGCCTCATTTCTGTAAGCTTCGTCCTCTTTTGATTTTCCGCTTGCGCAAGGGTAGATTTCCTCAAGCTCGCTGATTGTAAACGGTGCTTCCTTCGGATACTCTCCCTGGAAATTGTCGTCAAAATATACAAGCTCCGGTTTTCTGTGTTTTAACTCTGTGATAATAAGTCCCATCTGAAGACCCCAGTCTCCGAGATGTACATCCCCGATTACTTTATGTCCCACAAAACGCCCGATTCTCTTAATGCTCTCTCCGATAATCGCAGAACGAAGATGTCCTACATGCAGAGGTTTTGCAACATTCGGTCCGCCATAATCAATAATAATAGTTTTTGGATTTTCTGCTGCTGTAACGGAAAGCTTTTCATCCTGTGCCATTTTTTCAAGATATTCTGCCAGAAAATCTTCTTTTACACGAAGGTTGATAAA
>UQJE01000116.1 GCA_900541345.1 uncultured Blautia sp. | reverse complement strand
ACCCCTACCTTTAATAAATCTTCCATGTGATAAAACTCCCTTTAAGACTAAATCAGGAGCTATGGACTCCACAGCTCCTGATTCTTATTTTCATTGCAGAATATCTACAATCACTTTTTTGCTGCTTTTGGAAGAAGCTGCCTTTACCACAGTGCGGATTGCTTTTGCAATTCTTCCCTGCCGGCCGATCACTTTTCCCATATCTGCGAAACCAACCTTCAGCTCAATTACAATAGCGTCTTCTTTTTCTGTTTCTGTAACAACTACTTCATCCGGATTTTCAACAAGAGATTTTGCAATTACTTCTACTAATTCCTTCATTACACACCTCCCTGACCTCCCATTAGGGAGTGTCACAGAAATACCTTTTCCGGTACTTCTTATTTTTCAATTCCGGCAATTTTGAAGATCTTTGCAACTACCTCTGTCGGCTGAGCGCCTGCTGCAAGCCATTTTTTTGCAGCTTCTTCGTCTACTTTGTATACGCTTGGATCACAGTTTGGATCGTATGTTCCGATTTCTGCGATACATCTTCCATCACGTTTGCAACGAGAATCTGCAACCACGATTCTATAAAAAGGTGCTTTCTTCTGTCCCATTCTTCTTAATCTGATTTTTACTGCCATTTTTGTTTTCCTCCATTAATTATCTTTTCTTTGTTTTGAATTTATCTTAAAAAGGAAGCTTAAAGCCGCCTCTTTTGCCAACTTTACCACCCATTAAACCGGGCATCTGTTTCATCATTTTCTTACTCTGTTCAAACTGCTTTACAAGACGGTTTACTTCTGACACATCTACACCTGCACCTTTTGCAATGCGGTTCTTTCTGGAAATATTAAGGATAGAAGGATTGCTTCTCTCCTGGGCTGTCATGGAAAGAATAATGGATTTCGTTCTATCCATTGCCTTTTCATCAATCATCCCTTCCAGTTCTTTTACCTTGCTGCCTACACCCGGAAGCATACTTAAAATACTTCCAAAGCCTCCCATCTTGTTCATCTGTTCCATACTGGTAAGATAATCATTGAAGTCAAAGTCCATTTTCTTTAACTTCTTCTGCATTTCCTGTGCCTGCTCCTGGTCGACCGATGCCTCCACTTTCTCGATCAGACTCATCACATCGCCCATCCCCAAGATTCTGGATGCCATACGCTCTGGATAAAACTGTTCCAAATCGGAAAGTTTTTCACCCATTCCTACATAAAGAAGAGGTTTGCCTGTCACAGCCTTAATAGAAAGCGCTGCTCCGCCTCGTGTATCACCGTCCATCTTTGTGAGGATTACACCATCGATACCAACTTTCTCCGTAAATGTCTTTGCCACATTTACTGCGTCCTGTCCGGTCATAGCGTCTACTACAAGAATTGTAGCATCTACCTGGACATTTGCTTTAATATCCGCAAGCTCCTGCATCATGTTCTCATCAATGTGAAGACGTCCTGCCGTATCGATCAGAACAACATTCTGCTGATTGGATTTTGCATGTTCAATGGCTGCTTTTGCAATATCTACAGGCTTCTGTTTGTCTCCCATAGAAAAGACTTCCACACCCTGCTTTTCACCATTTACCTGAAGCTGTGTAATCGCAGCCGGACGATATACGTCACAGGCTACAAGAAGAGGTTTCTTTCCCTTGGATTTTAACTTACCTGCAAGCTTGGCAACTGTTGTTGTCTTACCTGCACCCTGAAGACCAGCCATCATCAAAACGGTAATTTCATTGCCAGGCTTGATCGGAAGTTCTGTTGTTTCACTTCCCATAAGATTCACAAGCTCGTCGTTTACAATTTTAATTACCATCTGTCCCGGGTTCAGTCCGTTCATTACGTCCTGTCCCACTGCCCGTTCCTGAACTGCTTTCGTAAACTGTTTTACAACTTTAAAGTTTACATCCGCTTCCAGAAGAGCCATCTTTACTTCCTTCAGTGCAATTTTTACATCTTCCTCTGTAAGACGCCCCTTGCTCCGAAGTTTCTTAAATACATTCTGTAGTTTCTCTGTCAAGCTCTCAAATGCCATCTGCTATAACTCCTCTAATATCACATTGGAAATCGCCGCTATGTCTTCGGCTTTATACTGTTCTGCAAGCTGGTGAATTTTCTGTACCTGTCCCCGTATCTGCAGAAACTTGTCTACCAGGTGAAGCTTCGCCTCATAGCCTTCCAGCGTACGATTGCATCTCTTAATCATATCGTGGACACCCTGGCGGCTGATTCCCAGATCTTCTGCAACCTCACTGAGAGAATAATCCTCAAGGACAACATTTTCATAAATCTCCTGCTGCCGCTTGGTAAGAAGCTCTCCATAAAAATCGTACAATAATGTTTGCTCTACAAACTTTTCCATTTGTAATCACCTTTGGTATCATATCGTATTTCTGACATGGTGTCAAGTATTTTTTCTTGACAATTATTTTTTCTTGTATCGTTTTTATATATCCATACTCCCACTTCGAAATCCTTCCATATCCAGCGTAATATACGGACACCCTATCTCCTCTAAATTAAGAAGAATCTCCTCTCTTTTTTCTAATATACGGGGGAAATCCTCCGGATTGATTTCCAGGCGGAGGATTGTTCCATGAACACGAATCCTCACATCACCAAAGCCAAGATTTCTAAGTTTTTCTTCTCCTCTGTCAATTTTCTCCAGAAGAGCAAGATTAATTTCCGTCCCGTAAGGAAGGCGCGTGGCAAGACAGGGGGACGACGGGCGCTCTGCCACGGAAATCCCATATTCTCCTGCAAGTTTCCGCACTTCTTTTTTCGTCAGTCCGCAGTCCGCAAGAGGCGTATACACTCCCAGCTCCCGCACGGCTTTCAAACCTGGGCGATATACATGAAGATCATCTTCGTTTGTTCCGTCTATTAAAACAGAAATACTTCTTTTGCACGCAAACTCTCTCATTTTTGTATACAAAGCCTTCTTGCAAAGATAGCATCTTTCTCTTGGATTATTTTTTATTCCGGCATCCGTCAGCTCGTTTATGCGAAGCACAGTATGCTCCGCTCCCATCTCCTTCGCCACTGCCCCTGCTGTATCGATATCTGCCCGCGGGTGAAGAACCGTATCCATTGTAAGAGCGTACACTTTTTTTCCTGTATAGGAGCAGGCTTCACACGCCATTTTAAGAAGAAGACCGGAATCCACTCCACCCGAAAATGCCACACACATATCCTCTTCTGCAAGCGCTCTTATTTTTTCTTTTAGCATCTCTTTTTTATTCATTCTGCACAGTCCTTTCCTGTGATTTTCCATTGCTGTGAACCACACTATTTTACCATATGTTTCTTGCTAATTCCATCAAAATAGAGTATGATTAAAGCATGATACTTAGGAGGTCTGACTTATGGAAAAATCTAAAGTTTATTACACAAATCTGCGTACCGGTTTTAACAATGGACTTCTCGATAAACTGAAACGTCTCATTAAAGCTGCCGGTATTGACAACATTGATTTTGAAGGAAAATATGCTGCCATTAAAATCCACTTCGGAGAACCTGGAAATCTTGCATTTCTCCGCCCCAATTACGCAAAAGCAGTAGCAGACATTGTAAAAGAGCTTGGCGGAAAACCATTCCTTACCGACTGCAACACCCTTTATGTAGGCGGCAGAAAAAATGCTCTGGATCATCTGGATGCTGCATACACAAACGGTTTTTCTCCTTTGACAACAGGCTGCCACGTTATAATTGCAGACGGCTTAAAAGGAACTGATGAAGAATACGTTCCTGTAGAAGGCGGCGAATATGTAAAAGAAGCAAAAATCGGAAGAGCCATTATGGATGCCGACATTTTTATCTCTCTTTCTCACTTTAAGGGGCATGAGGCAACCGGATTTGGCGGAGCTTTAAAAAACATTGGTATGGGATGCGGCTCACGCGCAGGAAAAATGGAAATGCACAGCGCAGGAAAGCCGCATATTGATCAGGATTTGTGCATAGGCTGTAAACGATGCGCAAAAATCTGTGCCCATGACGCACCTTCTTTTGAAAATGGAAAAGGTGTCATCGACCATGATAAATGTGTCGGCTGCGGAAGATGTATTGGTGTCTGTCCAAAAGATGCTGTTCTCGCTGCTTCCGATGAATCCAACGACATCTTAAACTGCAAAATCGCAGAATATACAAAAGCAGTCATTGATGGACGCCCTAATTTCCATATCAGTCTTGTAATTGACGTTTCTCCATACTGCGACTGCCATGCAGAAAATGACGCTGCCATTGTTCCGGATGTCGGTTTCTTTGCCTCATTTGACCCGGTAGCTCTTGACACTGCATGTGCAGATGCTGTAAATGCACAGCCAGTTATTAAAAATTCACTTCTCGGTGAAGCTGACCACGAAGGCCATGACCATTTCGGCGCCGTTTCTCCGGCCACCAACTGGAAGAGCTGTATTGAACACGCTGAAAAACTGGGACTTGGAACAAGTGAATATGAACTTATCGAAGTAAAATAATTCCTTCTTCATACATATATGGCAAAATGCTGCAGACTTTTAAATGGGTCTGCAGCATTTTGTTTTATTAAAATACTATTTAGAGAAATATCTCGTTTTTCTTTCTCTCTTTAAAAAGAGGCGCCATTTTTTCTGAAAGAGCCAAAAGTATTTCCGGATTCAAGCTTCTCGCATGATTTGGACAGATTTGAATACAGCGCATACAGGAAATACAGGATTCCACATCTGTCTCCCCCGGTCTTCCGGAAGATATCGCACATACGGGACAGGATTTCACGCAAAGACCACAGTCATTACAAATTCCTGTTGTTTCCGGTACCATTGGAACAACCTTTAATTCTTTATAAGGACGGTTTCCCGGAACAGAAATCTCCTCTTCTGAAGGATTTTCCAGTTTCTCTGCAATTTTCTTTCGAAAATCAGAAAGCTCCTGCAAATCTTCTTCGTCCGGTCTTCCGGAAGCAAACTGACGCATAATAGAATGTTCTGCAACAGCAGATACGGCTGCTGTACAGAAAAATCCTTTTTCCTTTAAAACATCAAACAGCTCTATCAATGTATCTTCATATGCTCTGTTTCCATACACGATTACAGGAATTGCTTTCGCCCCGTTCCCATCAAAATTTACCATCCGTTCAACAGCAATTTCCGGCACTCTTCCGCCGTAAGAAGGAACGCCTACAAAACATACGTCTTCCTTTGAAAAACTCCTCTTTTCTGATACAGGGCGGCATAAATCAATTTCCTCAAACTCTCCCATTTCTTCTGCAAGAAAATTTGTTACTTTTTTTGTACCCCCGGTAGGGCTGAAATAAACAGAATATGTACTCATTTTTTAATTCCTCCTCTTATTTAAACCCTCTGTCCTTTAGCCATGTCCAGGAGCGCAGTACCTCTTCTTCTGTGCTGCATTCAATGGCGATGGACGGAGAAACTTTACCTGTAAAAATTTCATC
>UQJE01000115.1 GCA_900541345.1 uncultured Blautia sp. | reverse complement strand
CTTTTGCTGCAATCTCCGTAATTGGAAGCGGAGTGTTTTCCTGTGCAATTTCAATATCACTTTTGAATCCCATAAAAATTGCCTCCTTTTATTTATTCCTTCAAACACATTTTGCAAATGCTTTTAAAGAACCGATAATCACATCTCCCATGACAGCCATATCCTCTGCTGCAAAAGATACCGGGAAATTATCGGAAAAAAGAATCTGAGATGAAGGCGGAAATTCCTCGTCTCCCTCCCACAAAATCATCTGTATCCGATAGCCCGGATATATTTCCACTTCATATGCCACATCTCCAAAAGAAATTTCTTTCCCGTGAATATGTTCCATAATCTTACGGAAATCCCCTATACGCATTCCATATGTAAACGCAAGACGCTTAATACAGCGTCCGTCAAACTGCCGGAGATAAACTTCTCCCCACGGCATTTCTCTGTAGGTTTTGTATTTTCCCGTACCTGCAGAGACCGTTCCGTGAAGAAGAAAACGGATAGTCAGAATTTTGGCGTAAATCATCTCTTCCAGAGGATAATATCCCATATCATCTTCTTTGTGACTCACTGTAAAATCCGGATAGGAAACAGAATACTCTGTTCCCAGAAACGTAAGAGTAAACATCTTTTTTTCCTCATCATACGGAATAGAAAGACGTGCGGCAATCTCCTTGGGATCTGCCGCCTTGTACTCTGTCATATAATGTTCCCAGGGCATACGTTCCTTGCTGTCTTTTTCATAATTTAAGTCATTCATATTAAAAGCCATTTTTGTACCTCTTATTTATTTTCCATTGCTTCCGTCACAGAAGGAAACATATTTGTATCCGTATGAGGAATAAAGCAGGCTCCCACAAACTCATCCATATATGTAGGAACTGTGGAAAGCTCCATATATGTCATATTAGATGCAAGTTCATATGTCTTTTTCTCCGCTGCTGTAGAAAGAAGCATCAGATAAGAGCCGGTAAGAGAAGAGTTTCCGATATAATGGAATTTCTCCAGCGGAATATCCGGGAACATTCCGATATTTACCGCATTTCTCATATTAATCCCACTTCCGATACCGCCGGCCACATATACATCATCTATCATGGAAATGTCAAAATCGAGAGAGCTTAACATGGTACGGATTGCAGAGAAAATCGCACCTTTGGCACGAATAAAGTTATCAATATCCACTTCTGTAATCTCTACATCTTTTACTGATCCGGCCTCTTCTTCAAATGCAAGGACATAGCTTCCCATTCCGTACTGGTCATGGCGGACACGTTTTCCCTCTCGGACAAATTTTCCTTTCGGGTTAATAATTCCACACATAAACAGCTCACTGATCACATCAATGATACCGGAGCCGCAAAGACCAATCGGTTTTGTTCCGGGTTCACCAACCACCTGATAAGAAGGCTCCATTGTTTCTTTATCAATGGTACAGGCCTCTATAGCACCATCTGTAGCACGCATACCACAGCTAATATCTCCGCCCTCAAAGGCAGGGCCTGCAGAACATGCGCAGCTCATCATAAAATCAGAATTTCCAAATACAAGCTCTCCGTTTGTTCCAAGGTCAATAAAAAGAGAAAATTCCGGTCTGTTCCATATCATGCTCACAAGCGTTCCAGCTGTAATATCACCGCCTACATAGCTTCCGATATTCGGAGCGATGATGATATGTGCATCCTGATTAATATCAATTCCCAAATCTGACGCAAACAGAGAATTTGTCTTAAAAAATGCAGGTATATAAGGCTCCATACGAAGAGGGTCTGCATTGATTCCTGCAAATAAATGATTCATTGTAGTATTTGCAGCTACGCACATCCTGTAAACCTGAGTTTTGGGGAGTTTTGCACTTCTGCACATTTCACTGATAATCGGATTGATCGTCTCTTTTATCACTGCGTCCTGAAGTTTTTTCTTTCCACCCGGTTTCTGAGATTCTATAATACGATTGATTACATCGGCCCCATAACGAATCTGTCCGTTTCCTGCAGAACCTTTTGCAAGAATTTCCCCTGTCTCCATATTCATAAGAACAGCAGAAACTGTTGTTGTTCCAATATCAATGGCAATCCCGCCAATTACCACTTCTTCCTCGATTCCGAATATATCATAAACAAACATATCATCCGGAGTAGTGCGGATTACACATTTTACTTTAAAATGGTTTTCTCTTAACACATCAGGAAGTTTTTGAAGTACCGTATACGGAATCCGCACACGTTTCAGATTCATATATTTTTTCAGAGCTCTGCTTAAGCGCTCATTATCCGGCATTGTGTCATCCAGAGAAGGTTCGTCCATCTCTACTTCCACAACATCCAGGCTGTTCCGCAATTCAATTCCTGTATCTTCTACCTCTTTTTTTGCATTTTCAAAAATGGCGATTTCCTCTTTTGAACTTAAATCCGCAACCTTCATCCGGCTCTTGTAAGCTGAAGAAATATCAGGTACCATAACCTCCACATCGGCACTCACCTGACTTACGCATGCCAGTCTCCAGCCCTGCTGAAATTCTTCATCTGTTATATGAAGTGTTTTCTTTGAATCCAGTTCTCCGCTTTTTAACTGCACCCGGCATTTTCCACAGGAAGCATTTCCTGAGCAGGGCGCATCGATTGCTACGTTTGCCCCTCTTGCTACTTCCAGCAGATTATCTCCTTCATTGGCAAATACTTCTACTGCACTGCCGTCTTCGAATGCAAATGTTACCTTAAACATTGGGTAACCACCTTTCTTATATCTTAAAAAAGGCCGGAGGCCGAAGCCTCCAGCCCTCAGGTACATGCCATATTCTTATGAATCTGACTATTAGATTTCCAGATAGGAATCTGCGTACAGAGTGTTGTTTTTGAATACGTCACAGGATTTGATTGTTTCCATAAGACGTAAATCGTTAGGATTTACAATAGCGGAAGTCAATCCCTGCATCATAGCCATTGCTACAAGAGCAGAGTCCATAATCGGACGGATATGTTTCGGCATACCGTTACTGTTGTTGGAAAGTCCGCCTGTAGAATTCAGTCCCATATCGGAGAACATTTTAATTGCCTCAAGAACCTCCATCTGTTTTTCCTGCATTCCTTTTACAACGAGGAATAACGGGTCAAACCACAGATCCTGTGGATCCATACCAAGCATCATACCTCTTTCCAGCATGTTCTGGCAGTGCATCATACGCTCGTCATTGTCAGAAGCAACCATACCAGAAGAGCAAAGTGCGATAACAATAGCATCGTTTGCTGCTGCAAGGTCGATGTTTGCAATTCTGTCACCTGCATCTGCAGAGTTTACGATCGGTTTTCCTTTTGCTCTGTTATATACAGAAATACCAGCCTCGATTGCTTTCATGTTTGTTGTATCCAGTGCAAGCGGAACGTTGTCGAACTCGGACTGAAGAAGCTGTACAGCCCATTTCATAAGTTCTTCACCATCGTTCTCAGCTGGTCCGATGTTTACATCAAGATAAGTAGCTCCAGCGTCAAGCTGCTGTTTTGCTCTCTTGATAATCGGCTCCGGATCTCTTTCTGTAAACGCTTTGTTTACTGCCGGAGCTGTTGTGGAAAGTCTTTCTCCGATTGTTACAAATTTTGCCATCCCTGTATTCTCCTTTAATTAAATAATTAAATTTTCTTACTGCATATCTTTTAAGAATTTTACAAGCTGTACTGCTTCTCTTGGTCCTACAATAATCTCCCATCCTGGAAGTTTTGCTTCAAGATCACCTTTAAGAACAGCAACTTTACCCGGAATTACAAGTCTTCTGCATTTTACCTTTGGCTCAACCTGCTCCTGGATGAATTTTGCAATGCTGTTTCCGGAGAATTTACCAGCAGCCCAGGAAGTAAGAACAGAAAGTCCGCCTGCATCGTTGATCACAAGGTTAAGCGGAACACCAGAACGCTCCAGCTCACCGGATACTACGAAGTATGTCAGAGCAAAGTCAACTGTTGTTACAACGAGAGAGTTCTCATCTGCTCCGTTTAATGGGTAGATGCCCGGTTCAACTTTCATTGGCTTCTGCGGATCTGTAAATACGTTCTGACGAAGTCCATATAACGGAAGTGCCTCAGCGTATGTAATCTGTTCCATAACGATGATAGAACCATATTTCATTGTAAATACTGCTGCGAGAGCTGCCTGAAGATGTGCATCTCCTTTTGCAACTTTCACTGTATTTACGATGGACGGATAACCAAATGTTCTGTCCTGATCTTTTAATGCTGCACGGCGAACCTGAACTGCATTAGCAAATGTTTCTTTAATATCAGCTCCTGTTACGTCCAGTACAAGATTTTTGTTTCCAAGTTTTTCAAGTGCTGCTGTTGTATCATAAAGCTCATTTAAATCTTTTCCGGATACACCAAGAACAACTCCTGCCTCTGTTGCAACTGCATTCATTGCTTCATAGTTGGAAGCGTTTGCACCATTTAATACAGGTTTTGTATCTTTGCATACTTCAAGTGCCGCTTTTGCGATTTCAACATCTGTACAGCCAAGAACCAGAGTTCTTCCAAGACCTGCTGCTTTTTTTACAAGCTCTGTGTATTTTGCAGCATCTGCGCCTTCACCGCAGTTTACGTATACAAGCTCTGCATACATTCTCTCACCGATACGATCGTAATCAACCTTCGGGATTTCTGCAAGTTTTGCTTCTACTGCTGCATCATCCATATCTGTGCAGAGAGAAACTGCATATCTCGGTTTGCTTACAAATGTTTTCTCATGTCTGAATAATACAGTCTCTCCGCCAAGAGTAAACTCTTCTTCACCAGCTCCGATTTTGATTGTCTTCATTGGCGGTGCTGTTGCCTCGGAAAGAGATGCAAGTGCATCTTCAGACATATGCGGACATGCAGAAATGTCCATAGCGCCCTGTGCAACTTTCATAGAGAAAGCCATACATGTCGGGCATCCACATTCCTTACAGTTTTTCTTTGGTGTTAATTTAAAAATCTGAATACCATTCAGTGCCATATCTTCTTCCTCCTATTCAATTACGCAAGTGCTTTAATCATTTTGGAAATTGTTGCAACAGACTGAGGATGTCTCAGAATAACTGCATCAGAACCAGCTGCAAGGTCTGCTGCTGCTGTCATAACTTCCATGTTGATTCCACGCTCGTCCTGTGATCCCCACTCAGGCATATCAGCTTCAGAAGCCATAGCTTCTTTTACGCCCCATGTCTCAGCGGATACAGGTGTAATGATAGGCATCTGCAGCATGTTATCATTCTGAGATAAAGCTGCACCTTTGATACGGTCCATAGTAGATACAACATATTCATAGCCATAGCCTACTGCTGCACTACCGATATTCATAACGATTTTTTCCGGATTTACGCCTAACTGAGTTGTTACAACGTTTAACTGTTTTGCAAGGTTGATGTCTACTGCAGATTCTGCACCAACAATCTGGTCATAAGCAAGGCCTGCTGCTGCACCGATTGCTTTGTAGTTTTCTTCTTTTTCGGAAAGGATAAGAACGTTTCTTCCCTGAAGAACTTCTGCAACCTTAGGAAGCAGTTCCGCGTCTTTTTCAACGTTCTTGCATCCTTCTACTACTAACGGGCAGTCAACTGCTTCTGCAACTTCTTTTACCACTGCGATTAATTCGTCAATAGATTTGTTCTCACCATTCGGGTCTCCGCCTTCCAGAATCAGTGCAACAAAATCAGCTCCTTCCATAGCTGCT
>UQJE01000114.1 GCA_900541345.1 uncultured Blautia sp. | reverse complement strand
GCACTCTCAGAACTCTTTCGGACAATATAAAAAATTTGTAAAACGTTTGGGAATTGCGGAACGCAGCCTTTGTATAAACGGAATTTCATTTTTTTCTATTAATACATGCACACAGACCACTCCTGACTTGTGCGATCACGCTGTTCTTACAAACACAGCCCCTTATACCCTTCCGGAAAACAGCGTTCTTATTATGCATCATCCCCCTCATCTTGTAACACCCTCCTGTACCTTAAAAAACATGACCAAAAGATGTCCTCTGATTCTAAGCGGACATGTTCATCCGGCTTCTCCATCTGTTACATTATTCGGAAATGCAGTTTCTGAAAACGGATGTGCTTTTACTCCCTTAGAACACGACACGCCCTGGGGCTGTCAGCTAATACGATGCAAAAGCCTCATCCCGGGTTTCACTATAGAAATCGGCAGCCTTTTAGCCTCTTCTGAACAAAATCCTGATTTTCATTTTTCTGTTGAAACGCACCATTTACAGTAATCCTTCAAGCTTTCCTATTTTGTTCCAGAAAGCAGAAGACCCGCAGAGTAAACTCTCTCCGCAGGTCTTCTGCTTTCTTATAAATATTCTTTTAATTTTTCTACATTCTTTTCTTCAAATTTCTGAAGCTCCTCCATAAAATGATAAATATCCTTCTCCACCTCATTTTCATATCTGTGAAGCTGTTTCTGCGCCTCAATAATCCCCATTGTACTTCCGTTTATCAGCATTCCTGCAATATTGGATGAAGACTGATCTGTCATTGTTTTTACGTTTATCATAAGATATGTGCGGATTTTTTCCATTGCATTTAAACCTTTTTCATCAAATCCATTATCATTTAGCATATCTCCTGCCCGTTTATGAAATCTCCAGTATCCTTCCATCTGCTTTTTCAGCACTTCCCGAAAAGAAATGTCCTCTGTCATCTCAAGAAATCTGGAAAGCGTATCTACACCCATCTGAGAATTCTGATATACGTAATTTAAAAGCTCTGCATTTGCATTCATATCGTGCCTCCTGAATTTTTTGTTAGTATGTGCAGAATCTTTCCATAATATAAACTCTGTGTTTGAAATTTCCTTTCAAAAAAGGTATGATAAAAATATTCTCAATATAAGGAGCTTACAAATGCCAAAAACCCTAACCTTTCATATCCACAAAGACGAGGAAAATCAATCGGTTCATCAGTTTCTCAGGGAATATCTGGGATTTTCAAAATCTCAGATTCGTTCCCTTAAATTCCGGGAAAACGGAATTACTGTAAATAACAACAGATGCCGCATTAACTATATGCTTACAAATGGAGATATTTTAAAGCTTATTCTTGAAGAGAAAACATCGTCTTCTCGTATTGTTCCTCTTTTTAAACCGATTTCCATTCTCTATGAAGATGAAGATGTTCTTGTAGTCAATAAACCTGCCGGGATTCTGGTTCACCCTGTAGGAGGGCATTATGAAGATACGCTCTCCAATATGGTTTCCGCTTATTATCAAAAACAAAATCAGGATATTACAATCCGCCCTGTGGGAAGACTCGATAAGGATACTTCCGGAGCTGTTATGTTTGCAAAAAACAAAATTGCTGCTGCCCGGTTTTCTCAAAAAAATTGCAACTCCGGATTTGAAAAAGAATATCTTGCGATTGTTTCCGGAATTCCCGGAAATCCAAAAGACGAAATCTGTTCTCCTTTAGATCGGTGTCCCGGGAAACCGTTAAAAATGCAGGCAGATCCCAACGGAAAATCGGCTTTTACTTCTTATAAAATAGAAAAAGTATTTTCTTCCTCCTCCCTGCTCCGGGTGAAAATTGCCACAGGAAGGACGCATCAAATCCGCGTCCATATGGCAAGTATCGGCCATCCTCTTCTGGGCGACAGACTTTACGGAACAGAAAAGTCCCTTGCCCTGAAAGGATTTTCAAGAACTGCCCTTCATGCAGCGTGTGTACAGTTTAAGCAGCCCTTCTCCGGACAGACAATCCAAATAGAAGCGCCGTTGCCGGAAGATTTCAAAGCATATCTTTTCAATGAAATATAAAGTGTACTACTTTTCTGACTTATTTTATGCTCTGAAACATTACAGAGTAATTTCTTATAGCATTAAAAACCGCAGCTCCGGGAACTTCTTTTCCCAAAGCTGCGGCTTTTCTCTCTTTTCTTTACTCGTAACGCACAATCTCTTTTTTCAGTCTTTTCATAATTCTTTTTTCCAGTCTTGAAATGTAAGACTGGGAAATACCAAGAAGGTCTGCTACTTCTTTCTGGGTTTTTTCTTTTCCTTCTGCTCTTCCGATTCCAAAACGCAGTTTGATGATTGTCTGCTCCCGGGGTGTCAATCTTGAAATTGCTTTTGCAAGAAGAGAAATCTCTACCTCATCCTCAAGATGACGGGAAATCACATCTTCGTCTGTTCCCAGAATATCGGAAAGAAGAAGCTCATTTCCATCCCAGTCCACATTCAGAGGCTCGTCAATGGAAACCTCCATTTTCGTTTTGCTGTTTCTTCTTAAATACATCAGTATTTCATTTTCAATACAACGTGACGCATAAGTTGCAAGCTTGATTTTCTTTACAGGATTAAATGTATTAATGGCTTTAATAAGACCAATTGTTCCTATGGATATTAAATCTTCCACTCCCACACCTGTATTATCGAACTTCTTTGCAATATAAACAACAAGGCGCAGATTGTGTTCTATTAAGAGCGATTTTGCTTCCTGTTCCTTGTCTGTTCCCAGTTTGCTTAAAACAAAGGCTTCTCTCTGAGGCTCCAGAGGTGCGGGAAGGACATCACTTCCTCCTATATAATAAATATCTCTTGTCCTTCCTATAACAAATCTGGAAATCCCCGGTATTGTACCATTGTTTACGCCTACTGCTCTTATGCTCATGATTTTGCCCCCCTAATGTAATAATCTGGAATTTAATAATACTTTGCATTCTTTTTCCAAAGCAGAAGCTTCTTCTGACACAGCAAATACAGGACGCTCTACATGCACCACCTCTTTCGGTGTGTGAATACAAAGATCCTCGAGCGTTACTGCCAGAAGCATTCCTTTTTCATTTCCCACTGCGCGATACGGCACAAATCTGGGATTCAGTTCTTCAAGCCGCGTACTTTCTGTCTCCCCCTGGCTTTCTTTTATGTGTTTTAAGCTCTCTTTCATTTCTTCCGGCAGTATGGACTCCAGAAACTCCGGACAGGCAACTGAAACCGGTCTTCCGCTTACAGGCTCTGTAAGAAGGTTTCCCGTGTCATAAAATCCATATGCAGACTGTACCTTTCCCCCATAGGAAATCGTGATGGGATAAATGTGCTTCAGCTTCACTTTCAAAGATTCGCTGAGGTATATCAGAGCAGATAAGGCAAAATATGTGCAGAAGGCAAATAAAAAGAAGGTTCTCGCTGTTATTTTCCAGCCGGAAGAAAGAACCTCCCAGAAACCGCCCCATAAAAATGCCGTCAGATAAAGCGTTACCATTGCCTTTATCAGAAGTCCGCCCTTTTTCAGTCCAAACCCAATCCGTATCATAAAGTAAGCACAGGCTCCATGACACAGAATTGCCGCCGGAAGAAAGTCTTCTGCAGGAATATAAAGCATCAGACAGGAATACAGAGCTCCTGTCACCGCCGCAAGAAAAATCCGCCCGCGGTTCTTTTTGCAGGAAAGAATCCATCCTGCAGTCCTGAGAAGAAAATAATCCATCAAGAGATTCGTCACAAAGACTACGTCTATGTACACCTCGTAAGACATAAAAAACCCCCTATGACCTGTCTATCCTCCACTTTGGTAAGTGCATTTATTATAGGTCATAAGGGGCGCACATTTTGTCAAAATCACAGAGCTTTTCTTAAGAATTTCTCGCCGAAGTTCGACGAAAGCTTCTGATATTATGTCACCTTATTCTTTATTTTTTTCATGAAGGGCTTCCATCATCATGCGAAGCTCTTTAACCGGAAACTGTCCGGGAGCTGAAGCTTTTCCCACGGTAGCAAAAGTAATGCAAGAACCGAAATTTTCTCCGGAAATCCGGCTGATGGATCCAATATTTCCCATTGATATGGCAATAATCGGATTTGAAATTTCCTCTGTTATCTCTCGGCAGGCGAGCATCAAATCCGCTGTATTCTCAAATTCTGCAGGCATTTCCGCTATTTTTAAAACATCTCCTCCCGAATGGTAAAGTGCGCGGAAACGATTTTTCAACTCTTCTTTTGATTCTGTCTTCTCAAAATCATGGTAGGAAGCGATTACCCTTGTCCCTTTCTCCTGAAGGCTCTGTATCAACTCTTTTTTTAATGACTCTTCCCCAAAAACTTCCACATCAATAAAATCTGCTTTTCCGGTTTCACACGCCCACATATTATAGTTTACATAATCTTTTATTCTGATTTCTCGATTTCCCCCTTCTTTTGACGTACGGATCGTGAAAAGAAGCGGAACCTGTCCCAATATGTCGGAAAGAGAAAGAAGCATTTTTTCTAAAGCTGCCCTGTCCTCAAGCGCTTCAAAAAAATCGGCTCTCCATTCCACAAGCTCTGCACCTGCTTCCACTGCTTTTTTTCCTTCTTCTTTAATTTCTTCTTCTGTTTTTCCGGTAATAGGCACACAAATTTTCGGAATGCCTTCTCCTAAACTCATATTTTTTACCTGAATTGGTTTTGTCATTTCTTGACATCTCCTTTTTCTCATAATAAGATATTAATAGCAAAAGATAAAATGTTAAAAACTGCAGCAACAGATTGGAGGCTTTTTATGATAACCATAACAGGACACACAAAACTTACAGGACTCCTCGGAAGTCCTGTAGACCACAGCATTTCCCCTCTCATGCACAACGAGGCATTTCATCTGCTTTCTCTCGACTATGCCTATCTCTGCTTCGACGTAACAGAAAACACACTTCCGGATGCTGTGAAAGGCTTAAAAGCCTGCGGAATCAGAGGCTTTAATTTGACCATGCCATGCAAAAACAGGATTGTAGAGCTCCTTGATGAGCTTTCCCCCTCTGCCAGGCTGATTGGAGCTGTCAACACAGTGGTTAATGAAAACGGCAGGCTGATCGGCCATAACACAGACGGAGTGGGATATATGCGTTCTGTAAAAGACGCCGGACACGATATTATCGGAAAAACAATGACCCTTATGGGTGCGGGAGGCGCCGCTACTGCTATTTGTGCCCAGGCTGCCCTTGACGGCGTTTCTTCTATTCATGTATTCGCCCGCAGAACAAGCCGTTTCTGGGATCGTACACAGGCTCTTGCCGATACCATAAACCGCACCCTTCCGTGCCGTGTACTTCTTCACGAAAACGAGGATTTAAACGCCCTTAAAAATGCAGTGTCAGCAAGCGCCATTCTTGTGAATGCCACATCTGTGGGAATGGCTCCAAATCCAGAAGCTTCTATTATTACAGATACCTCCCTTTTCCGCCCGGAACTAATCGTATCCGATGTGATTTACAATCCCCGGAAAACACGCCTTTTACAGGAGGCAGAAAAAGCCGGCTGTCCTGTTTTTAATGGTATGTATATGCTTCTTTATCAGGGAGCGGAGGCATTTCGCCTTTTTACAGGCAAAGAAATGCCCACAGAAACAATTAAAGAAAAATTTTTCGCCGACTAAATCTGTCTTTACAGTTTTTTATATAAAGAAATGTACAGCTTCTTATAAACGGAAGCTGTACATTTTTGTATTATTTGGACT
>UQJE01000113.1 GCA_900541345.1 uncultured Blautia sp. | reverse complement strand
ATCAAGAAATCGGCATCCCGGTATTTCCGGCTGAAGAATGTTGAACAGGGTCTCCTTTATTCTGTCTGTTGTCGGACGTGTGTCCAACCCCGGAACTGTTTTTAAATTTAAACGTCTTGCTTTTCCTGCTATGACTCTCATTTCAGATTCAGTCTCCAATCCAAGTCTCCACGCGCAAGTCCCAGGATCAGAAGCTCCGCTGTGGCAATATTTGTCGCAACCGGAATGTTATACTGGTCGCATTTTTTCACAATATTTGTAATATCCGGCTCTTTCGGATCCATCATCACCGGATTATAAAAGAGAATGACCATATCCATGTCTTCTCTCTCGATCATCTCTGTAAACTGTTTATCGCCGCCAATACTTCCTGCCAGAAATTTATGAACATGAAGACCTGTGGCTTCCTCAATTCTTCTTCCTGTAGTTCCTGTCGCATAAACCTCATGCTTTGCAAGAATATTTTTATAGGCAATGCAGAAATCTTCAATTAATTCTTTTTTACTGTTATGTGCGATAATTCCTAAATTCATAATTCACTCTCCATTCTGCCATTCAATTTTCATAAAATCTAATTTCCCTATTTGACATTATAACAAATAGCTAAAAGAAGTGCAATTAAATCTTTTAAAATATACAAATTTCATAGATTGTTAATATTTTCATAATTTTACCAGTACATGTAAGAACTGCCAGTGTATTATTTTTATTTTTTCATATACTAGCAGTGTAACAACAAACAAACAACCAAGGAGGAAATGAATCATGTCAAACAACAATTCTTCTAACAAAGCAGTTGTACCAGAAGCAAAAGGCGCATTAGACCGTTTCAAATTTGAAGTTGCAAATGAGCTGGGTGTTCCGCTTACAGACGGATACAACGGTAACCTTACTTCCAAACAGAACGGAAGCGTCGGCGGATATATGGTGAAAAAGATGATTGAGGCGCAGGAGCGCCAGATGTCCAGCGGTTCTGCGGGAAGCCAGTCCGGTTTCTAAGCCGCTTCGGAGTATCAGAACACTTATATTTGCAGACAAAATGCCGGGAATATGAAATCTCATATCCCGGCATTTTATTGTGCGGATTTCGATTACATTCCAACAAAACCGGTAATGTCGCCATTAATGACATAATGCGCGCCATTGTCTTCCGGTTTGATATACACTTTCAGCTCTTTCATATCAGACTCTTTTTTGCCCATTTCTTCTGTCCATACTTTTTTAATGCTTTCTACAACATCTTTTGTATGTATCTCTCTGCCCCAGAACTGAACATATACTTCTGTATCTGTTTCTGCTTTCTTCGCAGCAGTTCTCTTTGCCGGAGTTTTCTTCGGTGCAGTAGTTTTGGACACAGCCTTCCTTGTTGTTTTTTTAGCCGGTGTTTCTTTTTCTGTTATTTTTTCTTCTTCCTTAACAGCGGTTACTTTTGCATTTTCTGTCTTTTCAGTCTCAGCTTTTACAGCATTCTCTACAGGTGCGGCAGCAACAGATTTTGCAGGAGTCTCTTTCACAGATGCTGTTTTTGCAGTTGTGTCTGCTTTTTTTGTTGTCATCTTTCTAGCCATTTGATAGCCTCCTTACAAGGTTTAATAATTGATTACGCTTCATAGAATACTACTATTTGCAGATTTTTGCAAGATTTTGTTTTTCTACAGCCCCATATTCTGTAAATCTTCTTTCATATACTGCCCCAGTTTTTCTTTTAATTTCCTGTTCTGTTCAAGACTTAAATCCGGGTCACAGGAAAGAATCATACCTGCCGCCTCGCTTGCAGACTTTAAAACATCTGCATCCTGATAAATATCTCCCAGCTTAAATTCCAGAAGACCGCTCTGCCGGATTCCAAAAAGATCGCCCGGTCCACGAAGCTTTAAATCTTCCCCTGCGATAAAAAATCCATCATTTGATTTATTCAGAATTTCCAGACGTTTCGATGTTTCCTTCGCCCCGTTTCCCTGCATAAAAATACAGTAAGACTGATGTTTCCCACGACCTACTCTTCCGCGGAGCTGGTGAAGCTGGGCAAGGCCGAACCGCTCGGCATTTTCCACCATCATAACCGTAGCATTCGGCACATTCACTCCTACCTCCACAACCGTAGTAGATACCAGAATTTTAATTTTCCCTTCCGCAAATTCTTCCATAATCCTGTTTTTTTCTTTTGGCTTCATTTTTCCGTGAAGCGCGGCCACAGTAATGTTATCCGAGAAAATACTTTTTAATTTTTCTGTGTAATCCATAACATTTTCCCCATCTGTACCTTCGCTCTCCTCTACCATAGGGCAGATGACATATACCTGACGTCCTTCCTGAATCTGACGTTCCATAAAAGCGTATGCTTTTTTTCGATAAGAGGTATCTACCACACAGTTTTTAATGGGAAGTCTTGCCGCCGGAAGCTCATCCACAATAGAAATATCAAGATCTCCATACAAAATAATGGCAAGAGTCCTTGGAATGGGAGTCGCACTCATAACAAGCACATGAGGCGGATTCCCCCTTGTTGTGAGCGCCTCTCTCTGTTTTACACCAAAGCGGTGCTGCTCATCTGTAATCACAAGGGCAAGATTTTTATAACATACTTTTTCCTGAATCAGGGCATGTGTCCCTATAATGACATTCGCTTCGCCGGAAGCAATTTTTTCATAAATTTCTCTTTTTTCTTTTGCGGTACAAGAGCCGGTCAGAAGAACCGGTCTGCAGGAAGTCACTCCCTGGTTTTCCAGAAGCTCCTGAAACCCTTCATAATGCTGCTTTGCCAGAACCTCCGTAGGAACCATAAGCGCTCCCTGATACCCGTTTTCCACTGTCATGATCAAAGCAAGAAAAGCTAAAATTGTCTTTCCGCATCCTACGTCTCCCTGAACAAGTCGGGACATGAGGCTATGACTCTGCAAATCCCTTTCTATCTCATGCCATACATTCAGCTGTGCTTTTGTAAGATTATAAGGAAGCCTTTCCATCACTTCCTCTGTTGTCCATACAGGCGTCATGGGAAATTCATTTTTCGCCGTTTCCGTTCTCTCTTTTAAGGTCTGCACTGCCAGGATAAAAAACAGAAATTCATCAAACACAAGGCGTTTGCGCGCCATGAGAAGTTTTTCCATATTTTCCGGAAAATGGATATTTTCCACTGCGAAATTATCATCTGCCAGATGGTATCTTTCCTTTACTTCCTCCGGAAGATACTCCATCTGAAGCGTCTGCTCCTTTATTGCCTGACGGACAAGCTTTCCTATGGTTTTATTGGAAAGTCCTGCTGTGAGCGCATACACCGGCTGCAGGCTGTGAAGGATTTCCCCGTATGCTGCAGGCGTAAAGATTTCCGGGTGTTCCATCTGAAGTTTTCCCTGCTTTCTCACAACACGACCTCTGAATATAAATACGCTGCCTTTTTTTAGCATATTTTTCAGGTACGGCATATTAAACCAGGCAATTCCGATTTTTTCCGTGGGATCTGCTGCTGTAATTGTAATCACTTGAAGATTTCTTACCTTATTTATGTATACACCGGATACAATCGTAGCCTGAACGCTTGCAATACAGCCTTCTTTTAACTCCTCAACAGGAACGGGCGCTTCATACGCCTCATAATTGCGCGGATAATAGCGGAGCAGTTCCTCTGTCGTAGAAACTCCGATTTTCTGGAAAAGCTTTTCTGTTTTTTCTCCTACCCCTTTTAAAGAACGAAGTGGTCTCTCCATGTTTCCCTCCTTAAAAAAAGAGCGGAAGACTTTCTTCCGCCCCTTCTCTTATTCTACTGAAATAATATAGTAGTAAATTGGCTGTCCGCCCTGATTTACTTCTATTTCGCAGTCCGGATACATAGCTTCCAACTCCTCTGCAAGAGCCTCTGCATCTGCTTCCTCTGTATCTGCGCCATAGTAAAGGCTGATAATCTCTCCGTCTTCATTCATCATAGAAGCGATTGTCTCTTTTGCCACTTCTTCTTTTGTCTTTCCGACCGCAAGAATACCGCTGTCACCAATTCCCATAATGTCGCCTTCGTGAATTTCTTTATCGTCGATTCTTGTATCACGAACAGCATAAGTAATCTGTCCCGTCTTCACTCTGGATACAGCCTCCATCATAGCTTCCAGATTTTCCTCACCGTTTTTCTCCGGAACAAAACTGATAATTGCGGAAATCCCCTGTGGAACCGTCTTTGTAGGAACCACCACAATTTCCTTGTCCTCTGTCAAATCACGCGCCTGGTTTGCAGCCAGAATAATATTTTTATTATTTGGGAAGATATAAATTGTCTTTGCATTTACTTTTGCAATGGCATTTAACATGTCCTCTGTACTCGGGTTCATGGTCTGTCCGCCCTCGATGAGATAGTCAACACCCAGATCTTTAAATATACTTGTCAACCCGCCTCCTGCTGAAACAGAAATAAAGCCAACTTCCTTAGGCGGCTGTTCTGCTGCCTTTGCCTCTTCCTCTTCCGCCTGCTGTGCTGCAAGTTTTTCCGCATCTTTAATCAGCTTCTCCTGATGTTCTTCTCTCATATTATCAATTTTCATTCTGGAAAGAGAGCCATAAGTAAGAGCACGCTCAATGGCCTGTCCCGGATGGTTTGTATGCACATGTACTTTTACAATTTCATCATCGGCTACAAGAACGATGGAATCTCCGATTGACATGAGAAATTCTTTAAAGCTATGTTCTTCTTCCTCCGGCAGTTCTTTATCAAGCATGATAATAAATTCTGTACAATAACCGAATTTAATATCCGCCTCTGCCTGAGGAGAGATTTTTGTCACAGACGGAGCTGCACTTTTCTCAAACTGGGAATAATCTACTTCCTTTCCAAGAAAACCGTCCACTGCTCCACGGAATACTTCAAGAAGACCCTGTCCGCCTGAGTCCACAACACCTGCCTCTTTCAATACCGGGAGCATTTCCGGAGTTTTTGCAAGAGTTGCCTCAGCATGTACAAAAACTTCACGGAAAAATTCTTCCAAATCTTCCATTTCCTCTGCAATCTCAACAGCCTTTAATGCTGCTTCCTTTGCCACCGTTAAAATCGTACCCTCTTTCGGTTTCATAACCGCTTTATAAGCAGTCTCCACACCTCTTTCCATAGCCGCTGCAATTAAAGGTGCGTCAAGCTCCTCGTATTTACGGACACCACGTGTAAAGCCTCGTAAAAGCTGGGAAAGAATAACACCGGAGTTTCCTCGCGCCCCTCTTAAAGAACCGGAAGAAATGGCTTTTGCCAGTGATTCCATATCCGTATCTCCAAGAGCTCCCACCTCTGCAGCAGCAGACATAATCGTAAGCGTCATATTTGTTCCTGTATCTCCGTCCGGTACGGGAAATACGTTTAATTCATTAATCCATTCTTTCTTTGCTTCCAGATTTTTGGCTCCTGCCAGAAACATTCTGGAAAGTGTACTGGCATCTATGGTTTTTCTGTTCACCACAAGTTCCTCCTCTAATCCTAATCTATGGCACGTACGCCTTCCACCATAATATTGATTTTTTCAATCTCCATACCAGTGAAAGCCTCAACTTTATATTTTACATTGCTGACAAGATTATCTGCAATTGTGCTGATATTTACGCCATACGCCACGATTACATGGAAATCCAGGCGAATCCTGTTGCCTTCTGTAATTTTTACGCTAATTCCGTGTCTCAAGCTGTCTCTGCGAAGCAGCTTTACAAGACCGTCCTTCATGCTGACAGCAGCCATTCCAATGATGCCAAAGCATTCTACTGCAACGCTGCCTGCATAAGTGGCAATTACGTCCGTATCAATGACAATCCGGCCCAATCCGGAATCTATACATCCATTCATATGGTTACCTCCAATTTTCATTTCAAATTTTATGTTTATGTGTATTATACCCTCTTTTGGAAGAAAAAGAAATATTATTTTTCACATTTTTCCTTTTTTTGCTTGCAAAAGCCATTTTCATCTGTTAAAATAAAGTCTGTTGAAAAAAAGCGTCAAGGAGGTGCTATCATGGCTAAATGTGCAATTTGTGAAAAAGGAGCTCATTTCGGAAACAACGTGAGTCATTCTCATAGAAGATCTAACAAGATGTGGAAATCCAACGTAAAATCTGTTAAAGTTAAAACAGAGAGCGGAAATAAGAAAATGTACGTATGTACTTCCTGCTTAAGATCCGGTAATGTAGAAAGAGCCTAAGGCGTCAAAGAGGGTATCGCAGAATCATATGATTGCGATACCCTCTTTTATTGTTTCTGTCTCTTATTTTCTCATTATT
>UQJE01000112.1 GCA_900541345.1 uncultured Blautia sp. | reverse complement strand
TTCCATTATTGGAAAGTCTTTTTTGTTTTGTCTGCTTCTTTCTCCATCAGATACAAATATCCATCCTCCAGAGTTGCCTCTTCCTCTCTTGCCATTTCTCCCGGTCTTCTTTCGCTTATGACTCTTATCCGTATTCCCCGCTCTGTATACTGTCTGGAGGAAATATGATATTTTCTCGCCAGCTCCCCGATTTCTTTTTCATCTTCTACTTCACAGCTCCACACATGACCGCTCGCTTCTTCCACCAGTTGTCTCATACTTCCGGAATAAAGAAATTCTCCTTTTTTCATTACGGCCAGTCTGCTGCAGGTCGCCGCCAGATCCTCCACCACGTGCGTAGAAAAAAGCACGGTTCTGTTTTCCGAAAAATCCACCAGTAAATTTCGAATACGGATACGCTCCTCCGGATCAAGCCCTGTAGTCGGCTCATCTACAATTAAAAACTCCGGTTCATGAAGAAGCGCCTGCACAAGTCCCACACGCCGTTTCATACCTCCGGAAAGCTGGCGCATTTTCTTTTTCCTGTGTTCCGTCAATCCTGTTTTTTCAAGGTAATAAGAAATTCTTTCCCGGCACTGTTTTCCCGGCACTCCTGCAAGATTCCCCATATATTCCAGGCATTCCTGAACGGTAAGTCCAGGATATAATTCAATTTCCTGTGGGAGATACCCTATTTTCCTCTGAATTTTTTCATAATTATCTTCACTGTAAAGCATTCCATCAAAAGAAACACTTCCCTCTGTTGGTTTCAGTACAGTTGTAAGAACACGCATCAGTGTTGTTTTTCCCGCTCCGTTTTCTCCGAGAAGACCATAGACTCCCTTCGGGATTTCCAAATCCGCATGACGAATTGCCGTCACTCCGTTTTTAAAGGTTACCGTCAAATTTTTTATTTTAATACTCATATACTCAACCTCTTTTCTTAATCAGACGCTTCAGTACCACACCCAAAAGCATTGTACCAAAAAGCCACAAAATTTTTCCCAATATCCAGCTCAAGTCTCCTATATCCTCTATATCTCGAAATGTATAGGAGAAAGGATTCCAGATTCCCATTATCCTGTCTCCATATGTAGAATTTACAGCAATCCATAAAACAAGGGAAATACCGGCTCCTGCCCACATGTTTCGAAAAATACAGGCAGCCACATTTGACAGCATTCCCCAAAAAAGAATTGTTCCTGCCATAGCCGGAAGATATATAAGAAAAAGAAGGATTTCTTTTCCCCACTCTCCCTGCCAGTAAGGAATTGGGTTCTGCACAAAATAGATCAAGCCATACCCGGCAATCCCCAGAAGAAAAAGGTAAGTTTCCTGTATTGCCATTCTTCTCCATATAAATCCCATTCTGTTTTTCATCGGATATAATCTATTAATTTCCCATCTTCCTGAAGCAGCCTCCTGCATGTAAATATCAGCACAAAAGACAGCGGCAAGAATTCCCATTTGTGGTTCCAGAGTTCCTCCTATTTCATTTGTAAATGAAACGCCCCGAATGATACTTAAAATAACGGTGAAAAATACAGAATATATAACCTTATATATGGGAAAGGAAATTTTCGCTTCTGTAAAAAATACACTCTGCCACCTCATTATAACCGCCTCCTTTTCCACAGCCACATAGAAATCAGAAGAATAGCAAAAGATGCCAGTATAAGAAAGCACTGATTAAACACGGTGATATCCGGTTCCCTTACATTAAAAAAATCTCCTGGAAAACGCACCATGATTGCAAGAGGTCTTCCATAATACCCAAACTCGCCAGCCTCGTTATAACTTCCCATATTGGAATAAATCATATATAAAATAAGAAGAGGCGCTCCCGGAAGAGGATTTTTGAAGAGAAGCGCAATCAAAGTGTATACACTTACTACCATAACCATGTTCGGAAGAATGTAACGCCCTGTTGCCCGGAGAAAATCCATCAGTCGAATTTCAAATCCGCTGTTCCCCTTATCCGCGTATAAACTCCCCCAAAATACAAGATTCAGGATTAAGAGAACAATACAGCACACAAGAAATCCTCCTGCTGCCTTTCCAAGAACATACTGCCACGGGGAAAGCGGTTTTGTGTGAAGAAGCTCATACGTGTTTTTTCTTGTATCCTGCCAGAACAGAAGTGCAAGCATAACAGCTGCGAAAAATCCCATGTAAAGTCCCACAAAATCAGCAAATTTCAATGAGAAATAAGAAGAAAATCTTCTATTCTTTAACTGTTCGTCCAGATACCTGTTGATTTCCTCTTTTGTCCCAAGATGAAACTTTGTATCTTCGAAGGAATAATAAGCATTATAATACTGATATGTTTCTTCCAGATACAAACAGGCCTTCTCTATTTCCATATCTTCCATTTCTTTTAAAACAGCATCACTTTCTGCTTCACTCATTCCAAACTCAGAAATCAGATTTTCCCGAATTCCCTCTTCCCAGATTTTTCTTCGCTCTTTTTCTGCATTTTTCGTAAAAGGAACGTACCCTTCTGTAATTTCCCCTTCTGCCGCATACTCCGGAAGTTCTCTGTTTATTTCTTCCTCTGAACGGATATAGTGGATTTCCATATAAGGTTTCAAATCATGAAACACACCTGCAAGTACAATAAAAAATCCAATCCAAAATAATGGGCGCTTGAGATAATTTTTTATTTCTCTTTTCATTACGGCAATCATATATATTCCCCTTTTGTTTTGATACCATTATTATAGAAGGAATTTATCAATAAAAAGACAATGCCGGACGATTTTATTTCGTCCGGCAGAAAATTGCCTGCACATAGGCACCTCCTTCTTTTTTATTTTCCAGAAGAAGCCTTCCTCCATGTTTTTCACAATACAGTCGACTGATATACATACCGAGCCCCGTATGCTTTAAACTGTCTTTTATATTTTGCTGATAAAATGCTTCTGTCAGTCTGCCTTTTTCTTCCCTAAAACCACATCCATCGTCCTTCACGCCAAGCCTTACTTCCGCCTCTGTAACAGACAGGTGGATTTCTACCTTTTCTTTTGCGTACCGCAGGGCATTAGAAAGAAGATTTTCCATTACCTCAAGAATCACTTCTTTATCTCCGTAAAAATCTCCTTTTATTTCATCAACAACAAGCTGACAGATTTTTTCAGACTGATTCTCAAAAATATCCATTTCTGACTGGATTTCTTTTTCTAACTGCTTGCCTGTAATTTTTTCGCATTTCAACTCTCTTTTATCAAGACCGCTCATCTTCCGCATAGTTTCCACAAAAACATCCATGCGCTGAATCTGTTTTTCACTCTCCTGTATCATTTGTACAGCTTTTCCCATATCTGCTTCTTTATCTGGAAGATATTCTCTTAACATTTCCTGATAGCCCTTTAACACGGAAAGAGGAGAACGAATATCATGAGCAATGGATGCTTTTAAAATCTTTTCCTCTTCTAAGCTTCTCCAAAGCCGAAGATTATTCTCTGAAAGCTGTTCTCTCATACGCTCAAATTCCCGACAAAGCTCTCCCATTTCATCTCTGTTTTCATATGTAATATGAAAATCCAGGTCATTTTCCCCAATACGTCTGGATGCCATTTTCAGCTCCTCTATAGGATTTTTCAGCTTATTCTTATAAAAAAGAAAAACAGCTGCCACACAACCTGTAAAAGAAATGATAAGCACTGCATACGTATCAAGAAAATCACAAAGTTCGGAAATTTTTCCGTCCAGCGTTGTCATTTCATCAAGAGACGGGCGTGCAATTGACACTGTATAAGAAGGAATTTCCTCTGCAGAAGTTTCGCCCTCTATTGCCTGAAAATATTTTTCCTGGTCTATATACTTCCACCAGATAGCCTGCTGCATCTGATTCGCCCCGTGAATCACAAGCGCAGAAAGAATAAAGCTTAAAATCAGAGCTGTTCCCATATATAGGACGATTGTCTTTCTCAAAGAAAGATTTTTTATTTTATCCATCGATACCCCATCCCCCACACTGTCTCAATGTATTCCGTATCTGTGTATTCTTTCATTTTCCTCCGAATCCGACGGATCAGCTCTGTAATCACACGACTGTCTCCTTCTCCTTCATATCCGCATACACGCTCATAAATACGCTCCCTGTCAAAAATTTGTCCCGGGTTCATGGAAAGAAATTCTATAATGGAGTATTCCAGCTTTGTGAGCTCAAGGCGCTCTTCTCCTATCAGCACCAGCTTTCTTTTATAATCAACGAAAAACTCTCCCTGAAAGCAAAAGTCTGATTTTTCTCGAGTTCTCTCTTCTCGTTTTAAATGTGCCACAATCCGTGCTTCCAGTTCTTTTAAGCTGAACGGTTTTAAAATGTAGTCGTCTCCTCCGGACAAAAGCCCGTTTACTCTGTCCTCTTCCTCCACTCTTGCTGTGAGAAACAGAATAGGACAGGATACTTTGTCCCTGATGCGGCGACATACTTCAAGCCCGTCAAAATAAGGCATATTTACGTCCAGAAGAATAATATCCGGATTCTGTGCTGATTTTTGCAAAGCCTCCTCTCCGTCCAAAGCAGTCATCACCTCATAATTTTTCATTTCAAAATATGTCCGAAGCATTTTTAAAAGTTCTCTGTCATCGTCTATCATAAGAATTTTCTTTCTCAATTTTATCACCTCAGAAATATTATAACCTATAATTCTCAATAGAAAAACAATAAAAAAGGAAGCCTCAAAAGAGACTTCCTGATTTCGTTATGATTAATGGTGGAACAGACGGATTCCTGTAAATGCCATTGCCATATTGTATTTGTTGCATGTTTCGATTACTGCATCGTCACGAACAGAGCCGCCCGGCTGTGCAATGTACTTCACACCACTCTTATGTGCTCTCTCAATATTGTCACTGAATGGGAAGAATGCGTCAGAACCAAGTGTTACGTCTGTCATCTTATCAAGCCATGCACGTTTTTCTTCTCTTGTGAACACCTCTGGTTTTTCTGTGAAAATGTTCTCCCATGCACCGTCAGCAAGAACGTCCATGTATTCTTCTCCAATGTAAACATCAATTGCATTGTCTCTCTCTGCACGTGTAATGCTGTCTTTAAATGGAAGGTTTAACACCTTCGGGCACTGACGAAGGAACCAGTTATCAGCCTTCTGACCTGCAAGTCTTGTACAGTGTACACGTGACTGCTGTCCTGCACCAACACCGATTGCCTGTCCGTCTTTTACAAAGCATACGGAATTAGACTGTGTATATTTCAGAACAATAAGAGAAATCTTCATATCTCTCTTTGCTTCCTCAGAAAGCACTTTGTTTTCTGTCACAATATTGGAAATCAGCTCGTCATCAATGGAAAGTTCCTGGCGTCCCTGCTCAAAGGTAACACCAAATACTTCTTTATGCTCAAGTGGCGCCGGTACATAATCCGGGTCAATTTCAATTACATTGTAATTTCCTTTTTTCTTCTGCTTCAGGATTTCCAGTGCTTCCTCTGTGTATCCCGGAGCGATTACGCCGTCAGAAACCTCTCTCTTAATGAGAAGAGCTGTATCCTTGTCGCATACATCAGACAGAGAAATAAAATCTCCGAAAGAGGACATTCTGTCTGCGCCTCTTGCTCTTGCATATGCGCAGGCAATCGGAGAAAAGTTTTTCCAGTCCATATCATCTACCCAGTAAATTTTTGCAAGTGTCTCTGTAAGCGGAAGTCCGATAGAAGCACCTGCCGGAGAAACGTGTTTAAAGGAAGTAGCTGCCGGAAGTCCGGTTGCTTTTTTCAGATCGCGCACAAGCTGCCAGCCGTTAAAAGCATCCAGGAAATTGATGTATCCCGGTTTTCCGCTTAATACTTTGATCGGAAGCTCGCTTCCATCTGCCACATAGATTTTAGAAGGTTTCTGATTTGGGTTACAGCCATATTTTAATTCCAGTTCTTTCATGACAAATCCTCCGTTTTCATTCTTTATTATTTCACTCTAACGCACTCTGTATTTTATTTGTTTTTGTTTACAATTTTGCTCTCATATTTTCCGGTTTCAATGTCAATGTAACGTACAAAGAGGGAAACCTTGTTATCTTCATTTAAGCTGTTCCAGAGCATCTCTGTAAATGCGTCCATATCGTCCATGATTTCTACCAGCTTCGGTTCTCCCTCAAAGCTTGGAAGCGGATTTCCATCACACATATATGTATGAATAAAATGTCCTTCTCCTGCTGCCGCATTTTCATATGCAAATGTGTAACGATTACAGGAATCCGGGCAGCCATTATTGCTTTTCAGGATAGACATTGCATAGTTAAATTTTCCGTTTTCCACATGGAGAATACCGGAAATACGAGGTGTGTAGTTTGGTGCATCCGGCTCAAACTCTCTGCTTCTTAAAGACTGCTCAAAAGTGAGCTGACGATCCATTCCCTCATAGATTGTATCTGTCTGGTCTCCGTTTGTAACGATCGTCTTGTTTCCCAATACACGTAC
>UQJE01000111.1 GCA_900541345.1 uncultured Blautia sp. | reverse complement strand
ATGTTTACTGGGTTTGTAGCCATTTTTTATCTTTCCAACTGTCAAAGATGGGATTATACCGTATTCTATATGAGTCCGTCCAGTTTTTCCCGCATTTTTATAATTTTCCACACTTTCGACACATATTTTTCGCCTTGCCAAGTTCTTTTTCTCCTGATACTATTATATTATAATGCAAGCAGAATTGTGGGATCACGAAGTGCGAAACAATTCATCAGGCATTTTTCAACCTAAATATCATACCATTACCAGGAAAAGAGGAATCTCTATGGAAAACTGTAAACTCAGCCTTATCCTTCCCGTATATAATGTAGAAAACTACTTAAAACCCTGCCTTGAAAGTCTCGTATCCCAGAATTTTGAGTGTATGGAAATCATCGCCGTAAACGACGGAAGCACAGACAGAAGCCCGGAAATTTTAAAAGACTTTCAGTCTCGCTTTCCTGAAAAAATAAAAATCTTTACAACCGAAAACCGAGGTGTCAGCCACGCCAGAAATTACGGATTTTCCAAAGCATCCGGAAAATATGTGTGGTTCATTGACAGCGACGATTTTATAGCGCCGGACGCCTGTTCCATACTCATAAAAAAAGCAGAACAGGACGAAAATGACCTGGTCCTCTTTTCTCATTATGAAGAAAACCAGAAAACAGGCGAATCTTCTGTAAGCGCCTGCCCATGTAAAACACAAAATTTTTCTGTAAAAGAGCACCCGGAACAACTTGCCCTTTTTTCTCCCTATCCCTGGGACAAACTGATAAAACGAAGCCTTTTTGAAGGTCTTTTCTTTCCGGAAGGAATCCGTTTTGAAGATCTTCCTGTCGCCTTCCTTCTCATGACAAAGGCATCTTCTATTGGATATGTTAAAAAACCGCTCTACACCTACAGAAAACGCATTGGATTTTTAAGCGGCCTTACAGAAGGAACGACCGACATTTTCAAAGCTTCCGACTTTCTGAGAAAAACACTGAAAGAGCAGGGATTCCTTTCTCTTTACGAAAAGGAACTGGAATACATCACCGTAAAACATTTTCTGTTCCGTTTCCGCCAGATTATTACAAACTACGAAAAAGGAAAAAAAGAGTTAAAATGCAGGCTCATTAACAGCTCCTTTGATTATCTGGAAAAATATTATCCCCACTGGAAAGAAAATCCATACCTCTCCACCCTGTTAAACGATTATATTTACAGAATGCTGTTTCTGTACAGCTCACGAAAAAAAATGCTTCACCTTGTAAATATCTGCGATGGAAAGCCAAAATATTTCCAGAAACTTTACGTTGTAACACAAAAAAAACTCCACCCAAAAGGCGGAGTTCCCAAAAAATAACTTATTTTATGAATTTCTTCAAAGTATATTTCACCTTGCGCCCTGCCTTTTTATAAAAAGGCTCTTTCCCGGAAACCATAAGATATGTGGCATACCAGCGAAGCTTCGATACCCTGCTTCCAAAAGGCGCAAGGTCAAGCTTTGCGGCAAATTCCTCTGTCTCTCTTTCTATCTCTTCCTGAATCTCCGGTATCTGACGGTATCTTCTGTACCAAAGAAATACATCCGCAAGCTCACGGTCCAGAACAATCCTCTTTGCCTCCGCCGAAAGCTTATATTTCTCACACTGCTCCTTTACAATCTCATAGGAAGCAAACTGGCAGGAAAAGTTCCTTGCTCTGCGCCCCATCAAAGAAGCGCTGTTGTTAATACGATATCTTACAATAGGCTGATTTGTAATCAGAATCGTATCTGCCGCAACTGTCACCTCATTAAAGAAAGAACGGTCATTCACACAGACAAGCTGATTAAATCGGATATTTTTGTCCATCAAAAGGCTTCTTCTGTAAATTCCGTTCCAGGGAACGACACTGACATGAGAAAGAATTTCCGGATTTTCCCAGAAAGAGAACGGCTTCTCAATATCCTCCACTGCCACTTCACGAAGGCTCAAAAGAGGAGGCGTATCACAAAGCTCTCCTGTCCCATTATCAAAGCAAATCCCCCGCCCTTTTATTATATCCGGGTCAAACAGGCGCACAAGCTCCCAATATCTCTCGTATGCAGATCTTTCCACCTTATCATCTGCGTCCAGAAAATGAATATACTCTCCTTTTGCAGCTTCAATTCCTATATTTCGGCAGCTTCCCGCATAAAGGTTCTTTTCATTTTTAATCAGCCGTACACGACTGTCTTTTTTACAATAATCCTCAATCACCGCTGCAGAAGCATCTGTGGAAGCATCGTCTACACAGATAACCTCAAGGTCATGTACACTCTGCCCCAGAACGCTGTCCAGACATTCTTTCAGATACTCCTCCGCATTGTGAACAGGAATAATCACACTTAATCTCATATTTTTCAGCTCATAAACTTATCGTAAGCCGGAAGGACTTCCTCCGGTTTTCCGATCATCTTCATTTCTCCCTCATGAAGCCAGAGAACGCTTGTACAAAGCTCCTGCAGTGTTTCCGAACTATGAGAAACAATGAGAACTGTTCTGTCTTCATTGGAAATCAGCTCTTTCATTTTATTGTAACTTTTCTTCTTGAATTTGGCATCTCCTACACTCAGCACCTCATCTATCAGCATAATATCAGCCTCAAGAATGGCAGTGATGGAAAATGCCAGCTTGGAATGCATACCACTCGAATATGTTTTTACCGGCATATCAATAAAGTCTCCAAGGTTTGCAAACTCTATAATTTCGTCCATTTTTTCGCGGACCTGCTCCTCAGAGAAACCAAGAAGCATACCGGAAAGAACAATATTTTCTCTTCCCGTAAGTTTAGGCTGAAAACCTACGCCGATAGACAGAAGGGAAACCGAATTTCCTTTCAAATCGATTGTTCCGCTGTCAGGAGAGAAAATTCCTGCGATAGCACGGAGCATAGTAGATTTTCCGCTTCCGTTCTTTCCTACGATTCCAAGGATTTCTCCCTTCGGCACAGCGAAGCTTACTCCTCTCACTGCCTCATATACTTTTGCATCTGCTTTTTTCATACGAAGCAGACTTTTCTTAATGGAAAAAGACTTCAGACACTTATAACTGATATGAAGATCCTTTATCTCTAATGCAATTTCCCGTTCCATAATTACATCACCTTTACATAACTGTTTTCATATTTGTAAATTGTCCGCACACCAATGATGCACAGAATCACTGAAATCACACCCCACAGAACAATCAGCTTCCTGTACGGCGTGGAAGAATATAAAACGCACATTCTTGCAGACTCAATCAGCATGGAAACAGGATTGCAGTACAGAAGAATGCTTTTTAAAGGACCCTCCAGTCTGTCTCCGATAGAATAAAAAATACCGGACATATAAAACATCAATCGAAGGATCACGATGGTCACATTGTAAAGATCGTCTACAAAAACGCCAAAATGAAGCACAATACAGCTTAACCCAAAGGTAAACAGCCCGAGAACGATCATAATCGGAATCATATAGAATACTTTAAATGTAACAGGAACCCGAAAAATAATCATCATGACTACAATCAGAGAAAAGGAAACAAGCATCTTAAATCCGTTTACCATCATTCTCTGAAGAATCAGAATAAATTTCGGAATATAAACCTTCGATACAATGGCGCTGTTATTTCGCACCATTTTTACACTGCCCTGTACTGTCTTATTAAAGAAATCCCAAAGTGTCAGACCTACAAATACAAAAATAGGAAAATACTGCACATTACTTCGAAATACAATCTGGGCAATAAAGGTGTAGACCAACATAAAAAGCATGGGGTCCAGAATCCACCACAGCCAGTTCAGGTAAGAACTGGCAACCTCAGACTTCAAATCTGACCTTGCTGAAAATTTTGCATAGGCAAAATACTTTTTAAAATCACTCTTAAAACGATTCATGATTCTTGCTCTGCTCCTGTTTTTCTGTTTAAATCACTTTTTATCTGTGTTGTTGAAATCTCCGGAGTTCTGGGCAGATATACCACCTCGCAGCCCTCTTCTTCCAGAAAATCAAACTTCCCCTTCCAGTCGTCTCCCATAACAAAGGTATCTACATGATACTCCTTCACATCTGTACGCTTCTGCTCCCAGCCTTCCTCCGGAATCACAAGATCCACATAACGGATTGCCTCCAGAAGCTGTTTTCTCTCCTCATAGGAAAAATAACATTTCTTCTGCTTCTCACTCCAGTTAAACTCATCTGTAGAGAGCGCCACTATGAGGTAATCACCAAGCTGCTTTGCACGGCGCAGAAGATTAATATGCCCGTAATGAAGCAAATCAAATGTGCCATAAGTAATCACTCTTTTCATTTTCTCACACTTATCCTTTATCTTGTTAAGCTTTCAGCCTGCTCTTTATCCAGCGGAACGGTTTTGTAAGCGCTCTTCCAAGCCGGTAGGAAAAGGATGCCCTGATAGAAGCAACCGTTCTCTCAAGTCCCGCTTTTTCTTTTTCCAGAGATTTTTTCTGCTTCTCCAGTTCTTTTATTTCCTGAGCCTGACGACGAATCTCCAGACCCCGCTCCTGCTTTTCCCGGCGGAGAGTTCTGATCTCTATCCCTCGCTCCTGTTTTTCCCGGCGGAGAGTATGGATTTCCTCGCCTCTCTCCGTTTTGTCACGACAGACCTGCTTATATTTCACCATCAGATCCTGTTCTTTTTTGCAAACCTGCTCATAATCTTTCACCAGCATTGTAAAATATATCTTTTTTTCCGGCTCCATCGCTTCATAACAAAGCTTGTATTCCGGTTCCAGATTATGATAAAGCTTTCTCGCCATACGAAGTCTCTGTTCCATAAGAACAGATATGTCTTCTCTTCCGGAAGGAAATTCCCGAAATCTCTCTTCCACAGAAAGATACCCCTCGAACATCCCATATATCTGCTCAAATTTCCAGGAAGATGTTATAACAGAATTTCCGCGGACTCTTCTGTGGAAAAATCTGTCTTTCATATGGTATACCCGGCTGGCAGGCATAATACACTGAAAAGTAAAGATATTATCCTCACCTATGATTCCTTCTGCAAAAGAAAGCTTTTCTTTTTTATAGTAAGACGCATTTATAAACTGAAGGCAAAGAGAAGAGCGATATTCATTCATAAGGAGCATCTCATGAAGCATTTCCGCCCCTGTCATTACACGGGAATAATCGCCTGTTCTTGCATAATACGCAATATAATTCTTCTTTTCTTCTCTCAGTTCTTCTGTCTCAAAAAAGCTTTCTCCATCAAAGTAAACCACATCAAGAGCTTTCTCTGATGCAAGCGAATACAGCTTGAAAAGAGCCTCTTTTTCCAGAATATCGTCTCCGTCCATGAAGTAAAAATATTCGCCGGAAGCTTTCTCTGCTCCGTGATTTCTCGCACTTGAAATCCCTCTGTTTTCCTGAGAAATAATTGTGATTCTTTTATCCCGCTCCCCGTATTCCTTTAAAATTTCCAGAGAACTGTCTGCAGAACCATCGTTTACACAGATAATCTCGATGTCTTTAAGAGTCTGCCCCACAATGGAATCAAGACATTCTCGTATATATTTCTCCACATTATAAACAGGAATAATAACCGATACCTTCGGATTCTCTGACTCTGCTTTCTGAACCGTCTCCACTTCTGTAGGCAGAAGGTTTTTCCGGTGATGTTTCTCCCAGTCTGCCGCATTTAAAAGCCCTTTTACAAAAATAAAGTCTTCCGGTTTGCGGAAGTATTCCGCCTTCCTCTCCATAAGCCCTGTTTTCATAAATTCCGGCTCATTCATACGCTGGCAGATGTATCTTCTTATATCCCATTCTGTCACTGTGCGGAGATTATGGGCGCATCCTGAAAGAAGCACATTTAAAAATCCTTCTTCCACTTCTTCGTAAATCCCTCTCCGGTTCAGCTCCTCATACACAGCGCAATACGCTTCCAGAAAACATACAGGAGAAAACTTCTTGCTTCCCTGAAGGCTTTCTTCCGCCCCTACTCTGTAAAATACAAGATCTTCTTCCACGCATGTAATTTTTTCTGCCGCTGCCAGCGCTGTCAGTGTAAAATATACATCATTGCTGTTCTGAAGTCCCTGGAAAAAAATTCCTTCCGAATCTATAAATTCCTTCCTGAAAAGCTTCGTCCAGGGTGCCGGTGTCGTAATAGCAAAAATATCGGTATCCTGTGTTTTTCTGGAAAAAGGATTTTCTTCCGGAACCGCAGCTGTTTTTAAATACCATGATGCAGGCGAAACGCAGCCCGTTTTCCTATTATACTGCTTTGCTCCAAACAGTACAATATCTGCTCCCATCTTTTTTCCCTGACTGTAGATTTTTTCCAGAAGTGTATCCTCAAAAAAATCGTCTGCGTCAAGAAACAGCAGGTATTCGCCCTGCGCGATTTTCATTCCATTATTTCTGGCAATTCCTGCATACTGATTTTCCTGAAACAGTACACGGATTCTTCTGTCCTTTTCCTGAAATCTTTTTAAAATCTCTGC
>UQJE01000110.1 GCA_900541345.1 uncultured Blautia sp. | reverse complement strand
ATGATTTTGGATTTATTGCAAAGATAAATAATAAGATAGTAGGTTTTGCTTTTGGTTATATTTTATTAAAACCAGATGGAAGAAAAGTATTCTATCTTGACGCTATTGATGTTATGCCAGACTTTCAAGGCAAAGGTTATGGAACAGGTTTAATATCATTTGCTCGTGATTATGCTAAAACTATTGATTGTTATGAAATGTTTTTAATAACAAATAGAAGTAATATTTCTGCTTGTAAATGTTATGAAAAAGCAGGAGGAATAAATGACGCAGATGATGAAGTAGTGTATGTGTATGATTTTAGGGAGGAAAATTAATGGAAATAGTACAAGATAAAATAAGAATAAGAACTTTGACAAATGATGATTTTCCTTTAATGCTAAAATGGTTAACTGATGATAGAGTATTAGAATTTTATGGTGGTAGAGATAAAAAATATACATTAGAATCATTAAAAGAGCATTATACTGAAAAATGGGAAGATGAAGTATTTAGAGTAATTATAGAATATGATAATGTTCCTATTGGATATGGACAAGTATATAAAATGTATGATGAACTTTATTCTGATTATCATTATCCAAAAACAAATGAAATAGTTTATGGAATGGATCAGTTTATAGGAGAACCTGAATATTGGAGTAAAGGCATTGGCTCAAAATATACAAAAATGATTTTTGAGTTTTTAAAAAAAGAAAGAAATGCTAATGCAGTTATTTTAGACCCTCATAAGAATAATCCAAGAGCAATTAGGTCATATCAGAAATCTGGATTTAGAATAATTGAAGATTTGCCAGAACACGAGTTGCACGAGGGTAAAAAAGAAGATTGCTATTTAATGGAATATAGGTATGATGATAATGTTACAAATGTTAAAGCAATGAAATACTTAATAGAACATTACTTTGAAGATTTTAAAGTTGAAAGTATTAAGGTAATTGGTAGTGGATATGATAGTGTAGCATATTTAGTAAATGGAGAATACATATTTAAAACAAAATTTAGTGCTAATAAGAAAAAAGGATATGAAAAAGAAAAAGCAATTTATGATTTCTTAAATCAAAGATTAAATACTAATATAAAAATACCAAATGTAAAATATTCATATTTTAGTGATGATATTTCTATATTAGGATATAAAGAAATTAAAGGAACTTTTTTAACACCAGAAATATATTTTGCCTTATCAAAAGAAAAGCAAGAATTATTAAAGCAAGATATTGCTATGTTTTTAAGACAAATGCACGATTTAGATTATAGTGAAATAAGTTTGTATACGATAGACAATAAACAAAATGTTTTGGAAGAATATCAATTACTCAAAGACACAATATATGATAGTCTTACTGATATTGAAAAACAATATGTAGAAGACTTTATGCAAAGATTACATAGTACAACTATATTTGATGGTAAAAAATGCTTATGCCATAATGATTTTAGTTGTAATCATTTATTACTTGATGATGAAAATAGATTATGTGGTGTAATAGATTTTGGAGATTCTGGAATTATAGATGAATACTGTGATTTCATATATTTGCTAGAAGATAGTGAAGAAGAAATTGGCGTGTCTTTTGGAGAAGATATATTAAGATTATACGGAAATATTGATATTTCAAAAGCAAAGGAATATCAAGATGTTGTAGAACAATATTATCCAATAGAAACTATTGTATATGGTATTAAAAATAATAGACCTGATTTTATAGAAAAAGGTAGAAAAGAGATTTATATAAGAACTCGCAAAGATGAAAAATTAAGGAAGTGATGATATGGTTAAAAACTATCCGGAAGAAGTAGAAGAACAAGTTGATAAAATAAAGAAAGTTTTATAAATGGTGGTACAAATGGATATATATGATTTAATGAAACAAGTTAATGACGCATTCAATCAAAGATACTGTTTCAGCAGTAAAAGAAAAAATAGTAAGCGGTACGGCTTTACTATTTTAGACAATCCCAGTTTGTCAGTATCTTAAATAGAATATATGTGACAGAAAACATCGTAGAAATACGGTGTTTTCTGTTACCCAAAACCCCACAATTTCATACATAACCACAGGTTAGTACGAATACCTTGTGTGATTTTTTGAAAGGCTTAGAAAGGCAATTTTGCCCGATTTTCGCCCCGAAAAATGACAGAAACAAGGCAGTAAGTATCTTCCCTGTGGTTTTTTTGTTTTCAGGCGGAAAGGAGGATTGATATGCCGAGAATGAGCAAGAAACGGAAACAAGAGTGGGCGTTGTTTCTGAATGAAAGAAATCGCATTACCTACAACGAACTTTGCAGAAAGTGCAGTAATGACTGCAAGCAGAGTTTCCGCTGTATCGTAGTGCTTTGCCCGAAGTATTTATCGAAAAGGAGAACGAAGAACAATGAAGCAGACGGAAAATGAAATGAATGTAAATGTACCTCTTGAAGTTATCAAGGCAAGTGAAATCGAACCGAAAGAAGTGAAATGGCTGTGGTATCCGTATATTCCGTTCGGCAAGGTTACGCTGTTGCAGGGCGATCCGGGCGATGGAAAAAGCAAGTTAATGCTTTCCATTGCCGCCCTACTCTCTAAGGGCGAACCTCTGCCCTTTACTGAAACGGAAGAAACCGAGCCTATGACTATCATCTATCAGACAACGGAAGATGACGCAGACGATACGGTAGTACCCCGATTTAATTCAGCCGGTGGGAATGGAGAAAATCTTATCTTCATCAAGGAAGATGAAAAGTCTTTATCCTTTGGGGATAACCGTATTGCTGAAGCAATCGAAAGGTATCACGCAAAACTTTTAATTCTTGACCCGATGAGTTCCTATATCGGAGAGAACTGTTCAATGAACAATGCCAACGAAACACGAGCAGAGTTTAATCATCTGATTGCGGTTGCGAAGAATACTGGCTGTGCAATCGTGATTATCGCTCATATGAACAAGATGAGAGATACCAATCCACTTTATCGTACCAATGGTTCTATTGATATTGCGGGTGCTGCAAGAAGTATTCTTGCAATCACACGCACACCGAACAAAGAAGCACCAGCGGAAAGATATATGGTGCAAGTGAAATCCAACCTTGCCCCGACAGGCTCTGCAATTCTCTTTGAGGTTGCAGAAAAAGGAGTGGACTTTATCTCTGAAATGGAAATGACAGCAGAAGAAGCGTTCCAATCCCTTGCCCCTAAAATGGGCAGACCGAACGATAAGGAAATCAAGGCAAAAGAATTTCTTTTGGAAATGCTGAAAGACGGAGAAATGCTTTCTTCGGATTGCGAAGAAAGACTTGAAGCCGCAGGGTTCAAGAAATCGACCATCAAAAAGGCAAAGAAGAAAGCAGGAGTTATCTCCAAAAAGAAAGGCTTTCTGTGGTACTGGTCTTTGCCGATGGGCGATATACCGAGAGAATAATGCAGGCTGTCTGATGAGTGGACAGTCTGTTTTTATGATTGAGGTATCATAAGGAGGTCAAGGGGGAACTCCCTTGCCCACGACATCTTTGCAGACGAAGTCTGAAAGTGTCATAGTGGGTTACACACATTCAAAGAATGTTGTGTAATGGCTTCGCCCCTGTCTGGAAAGGAGAGTAAAATGGCAAAAACCAACAAGGCAGATATGAGTTGTGCAAGGGTAAAACAGTACACCGCTTCTGATGTGAGCAAGGCGGAAAGGCACAACGAACGCAAGAATGAAACCTATGAAAATATGAATGTAATTGTGGAACGAATACCCTTTAATGTGCATTTCAAAAAACCGACTGCCCCGACCTATATGGAACAGTTAAAGCAGATGGAAACAGACGGGCAGGTGTCGCTTCGTGGGTTAAGGAAAGACGCAACACTCTTTAATGAGATTGTGATTGATGTGAACACGATGTACTTCGAGCGTAACGGTGGTTATGAATACGCAAAGCAGTTTTATGAAGAAGCCTATCATTTCATCGAAGAAAAATTCGGTGCTGACAATGTTATATCGGCAGTAATGCACGCTGATGAAATCAATGTAGCGGCAACCGAAGAACTTGGAAAAGAGGTTTACCACTATCATCTTCACGCTATGGTTCTGCCTGTGGTGGAGAAAGAAATCTTATGGAGTAAGCGTTGCAAAGACCCCGAACTGCGAGGAACGGTCAAGGCGGTTGTTAATCAGATAAGCCATTCAAAGAAATGGAAATCGGATATTCCGCTGACCGATGAAAAAGGAAATCCATTGCTAAGAAAGAACGGGAAACCGATGTTCCGAGCTTCGTACAGCATACTGCAAGATGAGTTGTTTCACTATATGACGGAACAAGGGTTCAAAGGCTTTCAGCGTGGCGAATACGGAAGTACGGCAGAGCATTTGACTTCCCTGCAATATCAAATCAAACAGGATAAAGAGCGATTGGAGAAGTTGCAGAAGCGTATTCAAAAGGAACAGGTTAAGTATGAGCCTGCCCGTCATATTTCCAAAACCTTAAACGAGATTGACAGTATGGGGCAGAAAACAATCACAGGTAAAATGGCAATCTCCAAAGAGGATTATTCTGAGCTGACTTCCCTTGCCAAAGAGGGCATTACCAGTCGTGCGGAAATCAATAAATTGGAGCAGAGTGCAAATTATTACCGACAGAAATATTTTGACAGTGCAAATGCACTGGAAAGAATGAAAACCAAATACAACGAACTGAAAGAAAAGTGCAGACCTTTTCTTGAAGCGTTGGAGCATTTCCCCGAAGTTGCTAAACTTTTTACCGAAAAAGTGAAGCAACTTTTTTCTTTTAAGGAAGCACAGGAACGAGCCGAAAAAGAAGCAAGGGAAAAAGAAAGACAGGAGCGTATCAAGGCACGAAGAAACAAGCGTGGTATGGAAAGATAACCATTTCCATTGTACTTGCAACTTAATGACTTCTTGATATGTTCAGATGAAACAGGCTGTATTTGTGGGGTGTTCTAAACGGAATGCCCCACAGTCAATTTATGAAAAGGAGAAACGGACGATATGAAAGAAAACACTTTATCTTATACAACACGAATAGGTAAAACCACTTTTATTGTAAATGTGAAGCAATCGGAAAGTGCGAAGAAGCCTTTGAATACGGTGTTTCAAGAAATATGCAGACACGAGATGTTGGGAGATTTTTCAGCGGATAAATATTTGAATTTAGAAAACTTACAAAAATCATCTTGACAAACTCGTTCCCGAGGGAACCGGCTATCGTGCCAGAACCCGATTTGCGAAGTTCTTCAACCTGCCTGAACTGATGAATATGTTCAAGGAGGTTGCCGACATCAAGACCTCTGACCAGTTGCATCTCCCTGTTCCCGAAGCAAAGTTTGAAACGGTTGTGGTTCAGCCCTCTGAGTACCAGAAGGATATGGTGGCTTCCCTTTCAGAGAGAGCAGCAGATGTTCATGCCGGTATTGTAGACCCGTCCGTCGATAATATGCTCAAGATTACCAGCGACGGACGAAAATTGGGACTGGATCAGCGGCTAATGAACACCCTGTTACCCGATGACCCTGACAGCAAGCTCAATGCCTGCGTGGGAAATATCCTGCGTATCTGGCAGGACGGTCAGGCTGACAAATTGACCCAGTTGGTGTTCTGCGACCTTAGCACACCGAAAAATGATGGAACCTTCAATGTCTATGATGATGTCAAAACCAAGCTGATTGCAAACGGTGTGCCTGCGGAAGAAGTTGCCTTTATCCATGATGCAGATACCGAGGCAAAGAAAAAAGACCTCTTTGCCAAGGTTCGTACCGGGCAGGTGCGAGTGCTTCTTGGCAGTACGCAAAAGATGGGTGCAGGAACCAACGTCCAGGACAAATTGGTGGCAGTTCACCACTTGGATGTGGGTTGGCGTCCGTCTGATATGACCCAGAGAAACGGTCGTATCATCCGTCAGGGCAACCGGAACAAAGAGGTTCAGGTGTATCAGTATGTGACCGAGGGAACCTTCGATGCCTACCTGTATCAGACCTTGGAAAACAAGCAGAAGTTTATTTCTCAGATTATGACCTCCAAATCACCGGTTCGCTCCTGTGACGATGTGGATGAGCAGGCGCTGTCCTATGCGGAGATCAAGGCGCTGTGTGCCGGCAATCCGCTTATCAAGGAAAAGATGGACTTGGACATTGATGTGGCAAGGCTGAAGGTGCTGAAAGCTGACCACCAGAGCCAGCAGTACCGTATGGAAGATAAGCTTCTGAAATACTTCCCGGCTGAGATTGAAAAGCAGACAGGCTATATTCATGGCTTTGAAGCTGATATTAAAACCGTGGAAGCACACCCGCAGATTGCCGATGGCTTTTGCGGCATGGAAATCATGGGCAAAGCCTACACCGAAAAGGCAGATGCCGGTGAAATCCTCCTTGCGGCTTGTAAGGACACGAAAAGTGCCGATCCGGTTCCTCTTGGCAGTTACCGTGGCTTTCAGATGGAGCTTTCGTTTGACAGTTTCCGGAACGAGTTCGATGTGACCCTGAAGGGCGCTGTGAGCCACAGAGTAGCCCTTGGAACGGACGCACGAGGAAATATCACCCGACTGGACAATGCCCTTGCAGGCATCCTTGAGCGCTTAGAACGAGCCAATGAGCAGTTGAATAATCTCTACAATCAGCAGGAAGCAGCCAAGGCGGAGGTTGGAAAACCGTTCCCGCAGGAAGCAGAGCTGACAGCCAAAAGTCAGCGACTGGCAGAACTGGATGCAGCCCTGAATATGGAGGACTCTGTGGAAAATCGTGACGAAAGAA
>UQJE01000109.1 GCA_900541345.1 uncultured Blautia sp. | reverse complement strand
AAACAGGAGAATCTGTGAAAAAAACAGAAGCATCTGCATATAAACGTCTTATCAGCACAAATGAGGCAAATCTTCTTGGAAAACTGATGCAGGGTGTTGTCACGAATGGAACGGCATCTGCTTTAAATGGAAGAGGATATACGGTGGCAGGAAAAACAGGATCTGCGGAGTTTGATGAAAATGGTTCCAGCCATTCCTGGTTTGTGGGATATTCCGATGTGGATACCCCGGATATTGTGGTCTCTGTTATTGTAGAAAACGGAGGAACAGGAAGCGAAGCTGCAGTTCCTATTGCAGGACAAATTTTTGACGCGTATTATTACAATTGAGCTGTTTTGATGTACAGAATATGATGATTATAGTTGCCAGTTTTTCGAAAAAGAGGTATACTGGAAACAGTTTATAACATACACACGCATTACAGGAGGGATTGCAAATGATTGAAGCAACGAGCTGTGGCGGTGTGGTAATTCATCGTGGTAAGATTCTGGCGTTATACAAGTCTTACAAGAACCGTTACGAGGGCTGGGTGCTGCCTAAGGGTACTGTGGAACCAGGAGAAACTTATGAGCAGACAGCGCTTCGTGAGGTGCGGGAAGAGTCCGGAGTCAGAGCGTCCATTGTGAAATATGTGGGAAAGAGCCAGTATAATTTTACGGTTCCGGAAGACGTGGTAACAAAGGAAGTGCACTGGTATCTGATGACGGCTGATAATTATCATAGCAGACCTCAACGAGAGGAATATTTTGTAGATTCCGGATATTATAAGTTTCACGAAATCTATCATCTGCTTCGTTTTTCCAACGAAAAGCAGATTGTGGAAAAAGCGTATCAGGAATATCTGGAAATGCGAAGTGCCGGGTTGTGGACAAGACAGCATAAGTATTACTGACAAAGGGGCTGTGTTTTACGCAGCCCTGTTTAGGTTTCTGCAAAAAGGGAATCATAAGAAAGGGAGAAGTCATGTTAAAGTGGTGGGAACATTGCTGCATCGGAGAGGGAGTGAAGGGCTCTGCTTCTCTTATAGGGAAAATCAACGGGGGAAAAGCAGCGCCTGGAATTTATCTTGTGACGCTTTCGCATAATCCTCATAATATTATGGAAATTATTCCGGCTGTCGTTCTTGTGCAGAGGGCGGCGTATGACTTCTGCCCTATGATTATTGCAATGGCAAAGGGGAAAGACGAAGCTATTGATCTTGCCGGAAAAATAGCAGAAGTCTGTTATCGGGAAACCGGGAGTTTTCAAATCAAAGAATATATAAAGAACAGGTGAAAGAATGTTACATATTCTGTGGCTGATCATAAAATTTATACTCATAGCGCTGGGAATTGTATGTGCGCTTCTGCTTTCTGTTCTTCTTTTGATTCTGTTTTGTCCTGTACGGTATTTTATACAGGGCAGTAAGCCGGAAGAAGATGGGATGAGGGAGTTAAAGGGACAGGTAAGGGTAAGCTGGCTGTTTCGTGGAATTACCTTCCGCATTTTTTATGAAAATAGAAAAACAGGAACTGATTTTCGGATTTTTGGAATTTCTCCTGGTAAATTCAAGGGGCGAAAGAAAAAAACATCTGTGAAGAAAGAGAAAACGGAAGAAAAATTGTCTCCTAAAGAGAAAACGCTTTCTGTAGAGAAGGAAATGTTGGAAGAAAAGATTTCAGAAGAAAAGATTCCGGAAGAAAAGATGGCCGGTGAGAATCTTTCTGGAGAGGAGAAGATATATTCTTCGGAAAAAATTCCTTCTGTCATAGAAGAGGAAGAAGAGACTGGAAAATCAAAGGTACAGGAAGAGACGGACAAAGAGAAAACGGAAGAAATTTCGGAAAAAAAACTGGAAAAGAAAAAGCCGGGTTTATTAAAAAGATTTGTGGAGAAAATAAAAAATATCCCTTCTAAAATGCGAAAAATCCGGTTAACAATCAAAAGAACCTGTGTTAAAATAGAATGGTGGAAGAGATTTTTTTCCAATCCGAGAATAAAAGAAGCAATATCCTTCTGTTGTAAGGACATAAAAAAGCTGATTCGTCATATTTTGCCGATAAAAGTGGAAGGAAATGTTACCTTCGGTTTCGAAGATCCTTCTATAACAGGAAGAATTGTGGCGCTTCTGGGAATGACCATTCCTTTTCATAAAAACTGCATTCAGATCATGCCGCTTTTTCAGACTGACAGAAATATTCTGGAAGGAACTATAAAAATGAAGGGCAGGATTTATGGAGTTGTCCTTGTGAAAACAGCAGCAGAAATTTATTTTAATAAAAATGTAAAATATATGATAAACCGATGGAAACATAAGGAGGTATAATTTATGGAGAAAGAAAACAATTTTAAAGAGACAGTAGCGTCCCTCTTTCAGGGAATGGACAGCTTTGTATCTGCAAAAACCGTGGTGGGAGATGCCATTCATGTGGGAGATACCATTATTCTTCCGTTGGTTGATGTTTCCTTTGGTGTGGGAGCCGGTGCATTTGAAGGCCAGGGAAAGAATAACGGCGGCGGTGGTCTTGGAGGCAAAATGACTCCCTGCGCTGTCCTGGTAATTCAAAATGGAACAACAAAGCTTGTAAATGTAAAGAATCAGGATGGTCTTACAAAGGTTCTGGATATGGTTCCTGATTTTGTAAATCGTTTTGCTCCCGGGGTAAAAGAATCCGGAGATTCTTCTGAAACAGAAGTATAGTGCTCACAAATCTTTTTCCTGCATATACTAAAGTAAGAAAAGAAAAATGGAAAAGGAATAAGTGGGGAGATTTTTTGGACTGATACTGTTTTTTATTGGTCTTGGAATGGTAATCGGAATGTTGATTTCCGACAGTGTGATTATAATTGTGGCGGGAACGATGTGCCTCCTTTGCGGGTATCATCTGTTCTGCCGGTAAACAGGTGTGGAGAGAGAAATTTCTTCCCACCTGTTTTTTTGTGCTATAAGAAATTACTTCGTAATGTTCCATAGCATAAAAAACGCTCCGCACAGGATTCTTTTTATATTAAAATATCTGTTGTATGGAAAATGAGTGTGGTATAATCAGGTAAACCGCATTTTGGAAAGGGAAAATTATGAGAGAAAGTATATTGTTTATTGCCATGAGTCTGGACGGCTATATTGCAGACAGAAACGGTGGTGTGGACTGGTTGGCAGGGCAGGGAAATGAAAGTGAAACGATAGATGTGTACGGACAGTTTTCAAAAGACTTCGATACTGTTTTCATGGGCTGGAAAACTTATAATCAGGTTGTAACGGAGCTTTCGCCGGAAAAATGGCCTTATGAGGAGTTTACAACTTATGTATTTACGCATAGAAAACAGGAATCTTCGGAAAAGATTTGTTTTACACAGGAAGATCCGGCAGAGCTTCTGAAAAAATTAAAGTTGGAACAGGGAAAGAATATCTGGATTTGTGGAGGTGCATATTTGGCACAGCAGTTGATACAGGAAGATTTACTGGATCAATATTATATTTCAGTAATTCCTGTTATTTTAGGCGGCGGAGTGCGGCTTTTTGAAGAAACACAAAAAGAAATCAAATTAAAATTGCAGAAAACCCAGTCGTATAATGGGATAACCGATTTAATATATACCAGAAGATAATAGAAAGTTGTAAACATTAAGGATAAAACAGATGCAGAAATTAATTATACTAAGAGGAAACTCCGGAAGTGGAAAAACGACAGTTGCCAGAATGCTTCAGGGAAAATTTGGTCCAAATACTATGCTGATTTCCAGTGATACGGTACGTATGGAAATGCTGCATGTGTGGGGCGCTCAGGGAATTGAAAAATCACAGCCATTAATGATTGAACTTTTAAAATATGGAAAACAGCATTCGGAAATTACAAAAGACTGTATAAATGCTATGGGAAGACGAGGCGATGCAGATGGAGAAAAAAGCGCTTACTGAAAAAGAAAGCTGTTTAAGCCTGCTATTATGTATTCTGGGAGTGGTGTCCGCACTTTATTCTGGGATTTGTCATTACATGGGATGGATTGGAAAAATGGAATATTTTCAATACCAGTTTATAATTGTTGCAGGAAAGGATATTTTTTTTCTGCCCCGCTGGTTTCTTCACAGCGTACTTGCTGGGCTGCTTTTTGTTTTGTGCGTATATGGGATTTGGCGGATAAAAACAAATAAAAAACGGTATGGAATGCTGATATTATGGCTGATTTTGTCTTGTTGGCTCAATATGCTTTTTATCCCTGGTTCCGGTATTCTGTGGATTATGACGGTGGTAATAGGAGGATTGTTCGCATTTGCAAATATTCCGCCTATGATTGGGCGAGTAATTACCCGAAATCTCATGTTCAAAGACACAGATTCGGAGAAAGATCAGGAGGAATTATGTAGTAGAAAGTTAAGACAAATGGAATGGATTTGTTTCTATCCCCTGAAAAAGATACTGGCTGCAGGTGCATGGCTGTTTTGTATGTTTGTGGTCTTTGCAGGAATGATTGTATTTTTCAGGAAACCGGAGACGGAAGACATGTGGTTTACCATTTTGTTTCTTGTTATTGCAATTTTTACAGCTAAGAAAGTGTGGCATTACGTTTTGACACCGTATGGCTGTATTCCTGTTCTTAACAAAATTTTTTCAAGGGAAGAACTGCAAGCTTTGTTAAAAGGGGAAAGATTTGAACCGGTTTCTTTTGAAGACGAAGATTTGCAAAAATATATGCCCGTTTTACTCAGTGAAAACTGGGTGCTTCTGGAAGGGATACTTATTTCCAGAAAACTTTTGCTTACTGCGGATGTTTATGCTGGGAAAAAGTTTTCCTACATAAAGTTCTGGTATCTGGACGGAAAAAGATTTAACACAAGAACAACGTACCTTCGCCTTTATGGAAAGCGGAATGAAGAAATGGGGGAAGTATTGTCTCGGATTCCAGAGATTCATTTTCCGGATGCATCTCCTGATAAAATTTCGAAAAGGTATGGAGAATTATTTCCGGAAATAAAGGATACAAAAGAAAAGATATGGTATTTGCTTACCCATGATGTTTCCCAGGCAGAGCAGGCGTATCAGGAGATGTTTCCTCCGTATATCCGAAAGAAGAAAAAAATAAAAGATAGCGGACAGTTTTGAATGGGAATCTGAAAGGAGTGCGAATTTCATGAATGTTGGATTTTGGATGTGTATTGTTCTTGTTCCGGGGTTTTTATTAACTGGAATTGTATTTGCCCTGTTAAAAGAAAGGGGAGCAAAATTTGTTTCCGGATTTAATACGCTGCCGGAAAAGGAACAGGAATTATATGATAAAGCCTGGATTGTAAAAGATATAAGAAATTCAAGCTTTATATGGTCGGCGATTATGTTTGTCGGTGCACTTTTGTCATATTTTTTAACCAGTTATATGGCAGTGCTTGCATATGCTGTATGGGGAATCTGGTTTTTTAAAGACGTACACTGGGACGCGCATAAGGCGTTTAAAAAATATTTGAGAAATGATAAAAACGGAGGTGCGGACAGATGAAAGCTTTCATAAGAAATGCAGAAATGAAAGATTATGAAGCAGTTACAAAAATTATGAATCAGGTAATGGAACTGATTTAAAGTTCGATTAGGAAAAATGCGGACTTGTCTGGAGAGTGAGGTGAAAAATATGTGTAATTTAAGTCGGGCGCTTATTGAACAAGGTGTCGAGCAGGGCATACAAAAAGAGAAATTGTCCCTTGCAAAGATGATGATTCAAGAGGGAGAGAGTATAGAGAGGATTAAAAAATACACAGGTTATCCAATTGAAAAAATAAAGGAAATTGCAGAAACGATAAAAAAGTAGCAGATAGGGAATAAAAGCTCCTCCGGCAGAGAGGGGGATTATAAGGAGAAACAGAAATGGAATATCGCAGTTTACAGGAAAATGAAATCAATCGGGAGTTGTTTCACGATTTTATCAGACGGCAGGTTGTTACAAAATGCTGTAGAAGAGAAAAGGGAGAATGGGCAATAAAAGATGCGCCATTTATTGACGACTGGACAGAGCAGGATTACCAGGTGCTGATTGAATGCCTGAAAGGTACAGCCGCATCAGGCGGACTTGTCTACGGCGCCTTTTATGAAGACAGGCTGAAGGGATTTATTGCGGTTCTGCCGGAGATTTTTGGCGGAGAAAATAAATATATAGATTTGGCTGCCATTCATGTATCTCAGGATATGAGGGGGACAGGGATTGGAACCATTCTTTTTAAAGCGGCAAAAAGATGGGCAAAAGAAAAAGGAGCGGAGAAACTTTATATTTCTGCTCATTCAGCTGTAGAAAGTCAGGCGTTTTATAAACACATGGGATGTGTTGAGGCTGCGTGGTATAAAAAGGAGCACGTGGAAGAAGAACCGTTTGACTGTCAGCTGGAAGTAAAATTGTAAGAGAAATGCCGCATTTTCGCCTGTGCAAAGATTCTTTGCATGGAAAACAGCACGATGCAAGGCAGGGTTGCTGGTCATTTGCAGAAACCGGAGGCATAATGGATACAGAAAGGAGGAACACATGAAACTGGGACAGACGATTATAAACATACGAAAAGAAAGAAAAATGACACAGGAAGAATTTGCCCGAATTTTTCATGTAACACGACAAACAGTATCCAATTGGGAAAATGAAAAAAGCTATCCGGACCTGGAAACCCTGGTTCGGATAAGTGAGGAATTTCAGATTTCTCTGGATGCTATGCTGAAGGAGGACGTGCAGATGGTGAAAAAAATAAACAGAGAAATTCAGTTCAGTCAGAAATTTAAGAAGAGTTTGAAAACAGTTCTGGTATGTGCCGGTGTTTTACTGCTCCTTGGCGCGGGAGTCTATGGTGTGATGTGGCAGCAGGCAAAAACATCTCTGGAAAAAGGGTTTCAGGAGGGGATTGAAAAAAATCAGTTTCAGTTTGACGAGAAAGAGGGATATTATAAAAAGGCAGTTTCAGAAGAGGCCTGCTATATTCTTCCCAATCAGAAAATGCCGGGATATTTTGACTTTTCTCTTCATTTCCGCAGTACATTTCTGGATTACTATGGGACAGAAGAGGGACAAAAC
>UQJE01000108.1 GCA_900541345.1 uncultured Blautia sp. | reverse complement strand
TTTATGTGCAGCTTGAATCTTCAGAAGGACTTATGCTCGGACAACACGTTTATATAGAGCCTGACGAAGGACAGAATGACAAAAAAGAGGGACTTTGGCTCAGTGATTTCTTTATTGCTGATGCAGATACTGCGGAACCTTATGTGTGGGTTGCAGATGAAAAAAATCGTCTGGAAAAAAGAAGCGTAACGCTGGGAAAATACGATGACGCGCTTTTGGAGTATGAAATCGTAGATGGATTGACGGAAGATGACTGCATTGCATTCCCGGCAGAAGGGCTTGAAGAAGGTATGAATGCAGTGGTGGGAAGCGGAGCGCAGACAATGAATGCTATGATGTCTGATATGTCAGGAGATATGGGAACTGTGGATATGGAGACTTCCGAGACAGAGGGAGAAAGCTCTTCAGATGAGCCGGTTCCGGAGGAGGAAATGGGAGAAATGGTTCCTTATGAGGAGGGAACAGAGGAGGTTTCTTCAGAATTTGATGAAAGCCAGACAGATGCTTCCGGAGAAGTTGTAGACGACCTTGTACCGGTAGGCTGATTGTATACAGATAAGACAAAGGAGAGCCTTTAGAATGATTTTGGATTTGAAGGATATATATAAAGAATATCAGCAGGGAAAAATGAGCGTTCCTGTTTTAAAGAACGTAAATTTTTCTATGGAGGAAGGAGAATATGTGGCAATCATGGGACCTTCCGGTTCCGGAAAAACCACGCTTATGAATATTATCGGCTGTCTGGATCAGGCGACAAAGGGAACGTTTTTTCTTGATGGACAGGATATAAGTGCCTGCTCGGAAAATGAAATGTCAGATTTGCGTCTGCATAAAATTGGATTCGTATTTCAGAGTTTCCATCTTCTTCCGAGGCAGACAGCTCTGGCGAATGTGGAAATGCCTCTGAACTATGCGAAGGTTCCCAAAAAAGAAAGAAGGGAACGTGCGCTGAAGGCGCTGGAGCGCGTGGGACTTGCCGAGCGCGTGGATTTCCGTCCTAATCAGCTTTCCGGCGGACAGATGCAGCGAGTTGCCATTGCACGGGCAATTGTAAATAATCCGAAGCTTCTTCTGGCAGATGAGCCTACAGGAGCCCTTGACAGTAAATCCGGAGCCCAGGTTATGGAGCTGTTTCAGAAATTAAATGAGGAGGGTGTATCCGTTCTCATGATCACCCATGATCCGGATATTGCCGCCCATGCAAAGCGCGTTGTTACCATACGTGACGGTGAACTGCAGGAAAAGAGGTGAAAAAATGCGCAGCATAATAAAAAAAATAGTCATAGGAGTTGTGGCCGCATCTCTTGTGGTGGGAGGGACAGCAGGCGGTCTTTCCTATGTAAAAAAGAAAAACCAGAAAGAGGTTATGGTTGTAAATGTGGGGAGTATCGCAAGCAACTGGTATACTCCAAGCACGACTCTTCAGGGTCAGATCGTGACAAGTGTTTCCCAAAATGTGAAAATGGATAAAGATGTGATTATCCAGGATGTATATGTGCAGAAGGGCGATACCGTCAAAAAGGGAGATAAGTTGATGACGTTTGATATGACGCTCGTGGAAATGGAGTTAAATATCGCAAAGCTGAAGCATCAGAAGCTGGAGCAGGACTTAAATAAGGCAGTCAACAGATTAAACAGCCTTTTAAACGGAGGACCTGTGGAAGAGACAGACCAGAATCCCATAGATGCAGATAATTTAGGCGGTGAGAATGGAACAACAGACGATATTCCGGACGACAAGCAGGCATCAGCAGGAAATTCACAGGGAATGTACCTGGCGGCTATTCCGTTTTTCCCTGTTCTTGCGACGGTTCTGGAATCAGGAGACGATACTCTGACATCGGGAAGTGATAAAACAGAGACACAGGGAACCATTCAAAATGGAGATGTGAGCTATGATGAACCTTCCTCGGATGATCTGACTTCCGGTGAAGGAAATCAGGAACCGGAGCTGCCTGCACCAACCCCGGATCCAGACGGACCGACACCGACACCGGATATTTTAGATCCCTCCGATATAAACGGAATCTCTGATGGGGAAGCGCCTTTTTATATGACGCTTGATTATAATACAGAGCCCTTTACAGGAACAGGCACAAAGGAAGATCCCTATGTATTTCTCTGCAGCAGTGCAAAGGGAAAAATAACGGTAATGGGTTCCTTCTTCAATAAAATGGCAGGATACAGCCAGGATGGAACAGAAAAGCTAAGTGAGACAGGAAGCTGGTTTCAGCTTGAGTTTCATCAGAATGATACCATCAGTGATTTTCAGGACAGAAAAGTATCCTGTATCGGGTACTACTACATAGACGGAAGTCTTCTCTCCAATCCTGTTTATATGTTTGCTGAGACAGAACTCACCGTTGATGAGGCTTCCAGATATGAAGAAAATGAAGAGCCGCAGGACGGAGGAAACGGAAGCGGAGGCGGTTCCGGAACGACGCTTACAAGAGACGAGGCAATAAAGATTCAGAGAAACCGTATTGCCAGCCTGAAAATTGATATAGAAGAAAGCGATTTAAAAATCAAAAAACTGGAGCGGAAGATGGAAAACCGGGAAATTTACAGCAAGCTTGACGGAACCATTGCCTATATAGGAGACCCGGTCACCGGAAGTACCTCACAGGATGCTTTCTTAAAAGTAAAAAGCAAAGAAGGATATTATGTACAGGGGCAGGTAGGAGAGCTTCTTCTTGATAAGGTAAAAGAAGGGACGATTTTAAAATGTTCCAGTTATGACAGCGGAGAATTTGATGCAGAAGTTATTGACGTGTCGGATTATCCGATAGACTCTGATGGAAATATGTTTTATATGGGTGATGGAAATCCAAATGTGTCCTACTATAATTTTACAGCAACGATTCCGGATAAATCAGTACAGGTAGGAGAAGACAGCTGGCTGAACATTATGCTCAGCGAAGAAGTTTCTGATACCAGTCTTCTGATCATATCAAAAGCCTTTGTGCGTACAGAAAACGGGACAAGCTATGTTTATAAAAAAGACAAAGACGGAAAATTAAAGAAACAAATTGTTACAGTTGGAGCCAGCGTGGACGGCGGTTATAATATCATGATTAAAGATGGATTGACTGTTGATGATTATGTTGCTTTCCCATACGGCGACGATGTAAAAGACGGAGCAAAGACAAAAGATGCCACACTGGAAGAAATGTATGGCTTTTAAGGAGGGAAAAGAATTTTATGTTTGAAAATATACGCCTGGCGTTTCAGGGAATATGGTCGCATAAGATGAGATCCTTCCTGACAATGCTTGGAATTATTATTGGTATTGCGTCTATTATAGCTATTGTTTCCACAATTAAGGGAACAAGCGAGCAGATTAAGGAGGATTTGATCGGCTCCGGAAATAACACAGTAGATATTGTGTTAAAAGAGGGAGATTATGAGTACGATGCGGAATATGGAAGTATGAATGGAAATCAGGCGCCTCCGCTTCTGACAAATGAGCAGAAAGAAAAAGTAAGAAAACTGGACCATGTAAAAAGTGCAACTTTTTATTACAGCAGAAGCTATACAAGCAGTGTGTATTATAAAAATACAAGCTTCCAGGGAGGAAAGGTGTTCGGAATTGACGAATCTTATCTCGATACCTGCGATTATATCGTCCAGGCAGGTAGAGGATTCGGAAAGAAAGATTATGACTCTTTTGCAAAGGTTGCTCTTGTAGATACGAATGCGGCTGCAAATCTTTTCGAGGGGGAGAATCCCATAGGAAAGACGGTAGAGATTGGCACAGAGCCGTTTACGGTTGTGGGGATCCTCACAAAGCGGGAGGATGATATGCCGAATATCCAGACGCTTTCTCAGTATGACGAATACCATCAGGAAATCACGGGTTCCATTATGATTCCGAATAAATCCTGGCCCATTGCATTTAAGTTTGACGAGCCGGAAAATGTAATTATCAAGGCGGACAGCACAGATAATATGAGCGCCGCCGGAAAAAGTGCGGAAGAAATTTTAAATTCCGGAATTTCTGCTTCCGAGGAGTCCTCTGGCAGCACAAAGATTGCTTATAAGGCAGATGATGTCATGGAACGTGTAAAAAATCTGCAGAAGCTCAGTCAGAGTACAAATCAGCAGCTTATCTGGATTGCAAGTATCTCTCTTCTTGTAGGAGGTATCGGCGTTATGAATATTATGCTGGTATCTGTCACAGAACGTACAAGCGAAATCGGTCTGAAAAAGGCGATTGGAGCAAGGAAAAAAACAATTCTTGCCCAGTTCCTTACAGAGGCAGCTGTTCTTACGAGTATTGGAGGAATTATAGGTGTTATATCCGGTATCGGACTATCGCGGGTTGTGGCGAAGGTATCCGGAGCACCCACTGCGATCAGTGTGCCGGCAATTATTGCCTCCGTTGTATTTTCCATGCTGATCGGTGTTATCTTCGGACTTCTGCCTTCTGTAAAGGCATCGAACTTAAACCCGATTGACGCACTTCGAAGTGAATAAAAGACAGAAAATAAGCAGGAGGGGATTTTTTGATCCCCTCCTGCACTGCTGTCTGACATTATTTTGGAAGACGGATAATAAAAGAAGCGCCTCCGCCTTTTGTGTCTGTGATTTTTAAAGTGCCTTTGTGAAGCTGAATGATTTCCTGAGCGATACAAAGCCCGAGACCAAAATGCTCCTTGTTGTTCCTTGCATTGTCTGCTCTGTAAAACCGGTGAAAAACAGAAGCCTTTTGTTTGTCAGGGATTCCGGGACCGTTGTCCGCTACAGTAAGATAAAAATGTTTGCTTCCCTGAGAAAGAGAAAGAAATACATCTTTTCCGGCAGGGACGTAAGAGAGGGCATTGTCAAGGAGAATAGACAGTACCTGGGAAATTCTGGAGCTGTCGCATTTGCAGGTGGGGAGTGTCTCTTCCGGGAGAGAAATATGCAGGCGGAGCTTTTTTTCCTGCATCAGCCGTTCATATTTTTCAAAGGTATCCAGAAGAAGCGTGTCAAGTTCGCAGGGAGCGGGAAAGATTCTCCAGGAGTGGTTATCTGCATTTGCGATGGAGAGCATATCTCCAATGAGCCGCGACATTCTGTTTCCCTCATTTTTTATAATGGAAGCAAAGTGCTTCTGTTCCTCGGGGGAAGCCTTTTCCATAGCCTGAATGCTGGAAAGGATAACCGTAAGAGGGGAACGGAGTTCATGGGAGGCAGAAGCAATAAATTCGGTTTGCTGTTTGTGATTTTCGGAAAGTGGACGTATCATTTTTCTTGTGAAAAACCAGGAAAAAATAAAAAGTGCCAATATAGCTAAAAGCACAACGACGAAAAAGGCGAGACGCTGATTTATAAGCTGCCGGTTCAAATTGCTTAAGGAATGAAGAATAATTACGCTTAAAAAATTATTTTCTGATTTAGGAATAACAGCTGTACAGACATAATAATTCTTCATGGTAAAAAATGCGGAGCTTGTAAGGTGAGAATTTCGAAAGGAGCCGGATAAATCAAGTCCTTCCTGTTTTAGAGCGAGCTCCGATGCCTCTTTAAAGGCATCTTGTTCTTCTTCTGTAAGATGAAGCTTATCAAAGAAGAGTGGCTTTTGGTTATCGGTAATCTTAATAGAAAGACCATAATTGCTTTGGGCTTCCTGAAACCAGGAATGAGAAAGCATTGTCTGTGTCTCCAGATAGGAGATACACGCCTGTGCATTCTGAGAAAAAGTAGTATAACTGTTTTGTTTTGTACCGTTTTCTGTAATAAAAAGGCAGACAAGCGTCATAAGAATTAAAATTCCGCCTGTAGCTGCGGCAGAAAAAAGCGTCATCTGTGTGTGAAGTTTTCGAAACATGGGATTCTCCTTTCTTAAACAGTAAAACTATCATAACACAGATTTCTAAAAAAAGTCTCTAAGATTAGAGATTCTTTAGAGAGGGCAAAAGCGCAACTTCCTTTGTATTACTGGAAAACTCACTGTTTTAGGAGAATTCCGGCATTTTGTTATTTCGTTTTATCAAGCTAAATAATGTGTTATAATCGTTCGATTAGTCACAATTAGTCACAAATCACCTCTATTTTTTCTATTTCCCTTCGAAGCTCTTCCAGAGTTCTGTGACCGTATTTTGCGTTTGTTATATCTGATCCAAAAGAATGACCCAGCATGCGCTTCCTGTCATTTTCGCGGACACTGTATTTTTCGCAAAGAGCCGAAAAAGTATGACGGCAGTCGTGAGGAGTGTGTTTTGGCAGCCCTGTGAGTGACAACTCCTCCAGTATGACGTCAAAATATTTTTTACGAAAACCAGTTAGGGACATAGGCAAAAGGGAACCGTACTTTTCCATTCGCGTTTTCACAAGTGGGAAAATAGCAGAGTGAATGGGAACGATCCTGTTTTTTCCGGCAGCAGTTTTGACTCCTCCTTGAAAATAACGCTCTTCGAGATTGACAGTCATTGTCTTGTAGGCGGAAATTCGGAAGCCTGAATAACACATAATTAAAATCATGGCAGCTCCTTCATCTTCTTTATGCGCCCAAAGTGTTTTTAAGTCCTCTTCTGTAAAAGGTTGTCCTTGCTCATCGTCTTCCGGACGATTTACGCTAACGTATTGTGCTTTGTTTTCCGAGCAAATTTCATACATAATTGCATATTTGTACATTTGTTTAAAAAGTGTCACAATTAATTCCACACTGGAGTGTTTAAGAGGACAATCGTCAACGACTTTTTGTAATTCTTCGTGCCTGAGCGAAGAGAATATAATGTTGTGTATGGCTTTGCAATTTTTAAAAGCAACCTGATAATTGTTTCTGGAAGCTTTTGACAGTATGACGTTTTTGTTTTCTTCGAACTTCCAGTGCATGAATTTTTCGTAAACCTCCGTAAATGTCGGCTCTTTAATTTCCGGATGCTTGTCCTCGACACCTTTAATAGTGGAATAATCTGAAATGATTCGCTGTACCAATACGTCTGCATCGTTAGTTTCGCTGACTTTCAATTCTCGTTCCATTCCGGGCTGATAGGTTCCTGCTTTGTATGCTGTGAGGATAGTAAATCCTTTAATCCAGTCGTCGGTATAACATAAGGCAGCAGGACGCTGTACATGCCCCAACGCATCTATGACAGCAGGAGGGTGAACAGCGTAGCAGTTCCGTCTGCCGGAACCCAGGTATCGGATAGTACCAAATCCGGAAGGGAGTTTTGGGTATTTCTTTCTTTTTTTCTTCGGCATTTTACCATCTCCTTTAAAAATGAGTATAAAAATAACAGCCAGCAGGAACAAAGGTTCCGCTTGCGATG
>UQJE01000107.1 GCA_900541345.1 uncultured Blautia sp. | reverse complement strand
TTTAGAATATAGTAGAGGATACCAAGAATCCAGGAGCTTAAAAGACCATATAAAATCACCGGACCTGCAATGGTGAAGATTTTGCAGCCGATACCAAATACTTGTCCTTCTGCCTGAAATTCAATGGCAGAAGAGGCTACAGAATTGGCAAAACCGGTAATGGGAACAAGTCCGCCGGCACCTCCGAATTTTCCGATTTTAGAGTAAAGGTTAAAGCCGGTAAGAAGCACGCTCAAGAGAATCAGAATAACAGAGCACCAGGCTCCGGCAGCTTCTTTATCTGCCCCCATATATTTTGCGGTGTTTAAAATAAATTGTCCCAGAGTACAGATGATACCTCCGGTGAGAAAGGCTTTGCTCATATTCAAAGGGAGGCTGTGGGTGGGCGTAATCTTTTTTACATATGCTTCATACTCTTTTTGTTTCTGTTTTTGCTGCTGTGATACTGTGTCCGGCATAAAAACACCGTCCTTTCTAAATGAATTTTTATTTTTGCCAGCTCTGGAAGTAATAGAGCAGAGAACCGCAGATTTTTCCAAAAGCTACGCAAAGAATGACTTTTGGAAGTCCTTCTGTGAATTTAATGCGCCTTGTAAAAATGGGAAATACATCTGCCATTTCTGCCAGAGCCATAATCCAACTGCCGAGAAAAATGCCGGAAAACAATCCGTAAAGCAGAAGAAAAGGCTGCCCCAGAGGGAGTGGAATGTGAAAAAGAAACATAAGCGTTCCGAATAAAGTTCCCATAAGAGTGACATCTTCATAAAGCATAATATGTTTTCCGGTACGTGTAATTCCGGCATATCTTGGTACAATGGAAAGGCCTATGAGAAGTCCTACAAGGCCTCCTGCAATGATTACTCCGGAACAAAATCCGATAAAAGCAAGAAAAATCTGCTGCAGCATAAATTCACCTCCGATTTATGTTTAGTATGGAGAAAATCATAAAAAATATGTACCAATTCTTAATAAAAAATGAAAAACTGTACAAGTAGAGTGACACATAGTATAATGGAGTAGACTGCAGGGGAAAGTGCAGATTTTGACAGGGAAAAAAGGAGGGCTTGTGATATGCAGAATGCATTTTCGCGAATGGAAATACTGCTGGGGGAAGAGGGAAGCACAAAACTTGCAAAAGCCAGAATTATGGTATTTGGCCTTGGCGGCGTTGGCTCTTATGTGGCGGAAGCGCTGGCGAGATGCGGCGTGGGAAGTCTGACTCTTGTTGACCACGATACCGTTTCTGTTACAAATATTAACAGACAGCTTTATGCACTTCGTTCTACAGTAGGACACAGCAAGGTACAGGTGGCAAAAGAAAGAATCCGGGATATAGATGAAAATATACTGGTTCATACATATGAGACTTTTTATAATGAGGATACGGCGGATATGTTTGATTTTCATGGCGTAGATTATATTGTGGACGCCATTGATACTGTAACCTCAAAGCTTCTTATTATCCAGAGAGCAAAAGAATGCGGTGTTCCTGTGATTTCCTGTATGGGAACGGGAAACAAAATGGATCCTTCCAAATTTGAGATTACAGATATTTCAAAAACAAGTGTGTGTCCTCTTGCAAAGGTAATGAGAACAGAACTCAGAAAACGCGGAATACGTAAGGTAAAGGTCCTTTACTCAAAGGAAAAACCAATAAAGGCAGCTCAGGATAACGGAGAGAGAAAGGGAAATACAGACCGGCCGGTTCCGGGAAGCATCGCTTTTGTTCCCAGCGTAGCGGGACTTCTCATTGCAGGAGAGGTTATTCGGGATATTCTGGGAGAAGGAAAAAAGAAATAAAGCAGAGAAAAGCATAAAAATAAGAGAGTAAAAAAGGAGTTACAACATTGGATCAGAAAATAAAAGATAGATTTTTAGCTCTTTTGGGAGAGCAGAATGTACTTACAGACGAACCCATGAGCAATCACACTACGTTTCGCATTGGCGGACCAGCAGATTACTTTCTGCTGCCAACAGAGGGAAGGCAGATAAAAGGAATTTTTGAAATCTGCAGAGAAGAGGGGATTCCATGCTTTATACTGGGCAATGGAAGCAATCTGCTTGTGAGTGACAAAGGATACAGAGGAGCGGTTATTCAGATGTACCGCAATATGAATAAAATAGAAACAGAGGGAACGGTGATTCGTGCGCAGGCTGGAGCACTTCTTTCAGCTATTGCAGCAGAAGCAAAAAATCATTCTCTGACAGGGTTTGAGTTTGCCGGTGGAATTCCGGGAACTCTCGGAGGCGCTGTGACCATGAATGCGGGAGCTTACGGCGGAGAGATGAAAGACGTATTAAAATCAGTTACAGCTGCAGACAGGGAAGGAAATATTATAAAACTGTCAGTGGAAGAGCTGAATCTTGGATATCGCACTAGTATTGTAAAAACAGCAGGATACTTTGTCCTGGAAGCGGAAATTTCTCTGAAAGAAGGAAATCCGGAAGAAATCAAAGAGCTTATGAGAGATTTAACAGAAAGAAGAACTTCTAAACAGCCGTTGGAATTTCCAAGCGCAGGAAGTACATTTAAGCGTCCGGAGGGATACTTTGCAGGAAAGCTTATTATGGATTCCGGACTTCGGGGATACCGAGTAGGCGGAGCACAGGTGTCGGAAAAGCACTGCGGTTTTGTGATCAATGCAGGAGGGGCAACCGCGGAAGATGTAAGAGCGCTTATTCAGGACGTACAGAATACGGTTTATGAAAAATTTGGAGTGAGGCTGGAGCCGGAGGTTCGGTTTCTGGGGGATTTTTCGTAACATAGGAAGAGAGAGGGAAGAGTCATGCGTTTTGTAATTGTGACAGGCGTATCGGGAGCGGGAAAATCCACTGCCCTTAAAATGCTGGAGGACGCCAGATACTTTTGCGTGGATAATCTGCCGATTCAGCTTTTAGAGAAGTTTGCTTCGCTGATTCCGGAGGTACATGGAGAAGATGTCCAGAATGTAGCTCTTGGAATAGATGCCAGAAGCGGAAGAGCTCTTGATGAGCTGGAGGTTGTCCTTGACAGAATGAAAGAGGCTGGTTATGAATTTGAGATTCTTTTTCTGGACGCAGAAGACAATGTGCTTGTAAAGCGTTATAAAGAGACAAGAAGAAGCCATCCCCTTGCAATGACGGGAAGAGTCGATGAGGGAATTCGGATTGAGCGCGAAAAAATGCACTTTTTAAAGGAGAGGGCGGATTACATTATTGATACAAGCTATCTTCTTACGCGAGAACTGAAACAGGAAGTAGAAAAGATTTTTGTAGACAATCAGGAATTTTGCAATCTGATGGTTTCCGTTCTGTCTTTTGGATTCAAGTATGGAATTCCAGCAGATGCAGATCTTGTATTTGATGTGCGTTTTCTTCCGAATCCATATTATGTAGATGAGCTTCGGCCGCTTACCGGTATGGAAGACAGCGTGTTTGAATATGTAATGAACAGCAGTGCGGCGCAGGAGTTTGCTGACAAGTTGGAGGATATGGTGCGTTTTTTGATTCCTCATTATGTGAAAGAGGGAAAGACAAATCTTGTAATTGCAATCGGCTGTACAGGCGGAAAGCATCGTTCTGTTACCCTTGCAAGAGAACTGTATGGAAGGCTGTTGAAAAGCGGACAGTATGGATTCCGTCTTGAGCACCGTGATATTGAGAAGGACAGAATGTTGAAAAAATAGAGGAAATGAGGTTGGAGAATGTCTTTTTCGGGAATGGTGAAGGAGGAGCTTTCCAGACAGATAAATACAGCAAGACACTGCCGGATAGCGGAGCTTGCTGCTATTTTATGTGTTTGCGGCAGTCTGGAATATCAAAAAGACGGAAATAAAATTTTAAGGATTCATACAGAAAATGAACTGGTTGCAAGAAAGTACTTTACATTATTAAAAAAAACATTTAATATAGAGACAGCAGTATTTCTTCACGAAAGCGCACCTTTAAAAAGAGGACGCGTATACGTGGTGGAAATTACAAATCAGCAGCAGGTGGAAGAAGTGATACAGGCTGGTAAAATCCAGGCTGTAAGCGGAAATTTGAATATACAGGAAAATTCCATTACACTTCAGCAGAGCTGCTGTAAGCGGGCATTTGTCCGCGGAGCATTTCTTTCATCAGGCTCTATCAGTGACCCAAGAAAAGGGTATCATTTTGAGATTGTATGTGCGGATGAAAGGAAAGCGCAGTTATTACAGGAGATTATCCGCAGCTTCCATATTGATGCGAAAACGGTTATACGTAAGAAATCATATGTGGTCTATGTGAAAGAAGGTTCGCAGATTGTGGATATGCTGGCGATCATGGAGGCGAACGTAGCTCTTATGGATCTGGAAAATATCAGAATCCTGAAGGAAATGCGAAATTCTGTGAATCGGAAGGTAAACTGTGAGACTGCAAATATCAATAAGACGGTAAATGCAGCAGTAAAGCAGATAGAAGACATTAAGCTGATAGAAGAGGTTACAGGTTTTGAACACCTGAACGAAGGTCTTGCGCAGACTGCCAGACTGAGACTGCAGTATCCGGAAGCTACATTAAGAGAATTAGGATTAATGTTAAGCCCGCAGGTAGGCAAATCAGGAGTGAATCACAGACTGAGGAAATTGAGCATATTGGCTGATGAACTGCGGGAAAACAAGGAGGAGTTATTATGATTAAAAAACCAATAACAGTAAATCTTTCTACTGGACTTGAAGCGCGTCCTGTGGCACAGCTGGTTCAGGTTGCAAGCCAGTTTAACAGTGAAATTTATGTTGAAGTAGGCGAAAAAAAGGTGAATGCCAAGAGTATTATGGGAATGATGACGCTGGGATTGGATGCCGGAGAGGAAATTACACTTCTTACAAGCGGTGAAGATGAAGAGGCGGCAATGAACAGTATCGAGAGATATTTAAGTGAACAGTAATCAGAAAGAATAACAGGCTGTGTTATTTATACAAATGCGAATGAAAAAGAGGACTGTTTTTCATTCGCATTTTTTTACGCCTTTTTTGTGCGAGTTCCATATTTTGTGAAAAGAAATGGATACACAGTGAGAATCCAGAATACAGTGAGAAAATAACGCAGGAAGCTGGCAGGAAGAGAAGTGCCGATGAGCGGTTTCAGTCCCTCCTGGATTATAAGGGCGCCGAGAAGACCAAAAACAAGACGCAGGATTTTATGTTTTGTATTTTCAGGAAGACGAAAGCGTATAAAGCGCTGTTCCAGGTAGTAACCGAGCGCAAAAGCAGCGCCTGCACCTCCGGCTTTCAGACAATCTTTTGCATATATAGAATCTATATATCCTGTTTTCTCCAGAAATAAAGAATAGAAGGAAAGCGCAAGGGAAATAAAAAGCATAATGACTGCTACTTTTCCGGGAGCTTTTTCGAAGGATTTCTTCCTATATATATAGTGGTAACAAAATATCACACACAAAAAGGAAAGGGAAAAAGATACAATCACATCTTTGGGTGTGTGACAGCCCAGATACATTCTGGAAAATCCAACAAGGAAAATCACAACAAAGCACAGAATCTGATGCAGATGTTTTCGGAAGTGGAGGGCAGCAGTGCCAAACAGAGCTGTAATGCTTTGGGTATGACCGCTTGGAAAGGAGTATCCGGTAGCGCCGGGAACTGCGGAAGCAACAGGCTGGAAAGAAGAATCCAGTATCCAGGGGCGGGGAATGCGAAATGTGATTTTTAGACCCTGTACAAGAAGCCCGGAGGTAAAGTAGGAAAAGCCAAGCGTGTAGGCGAGGCGCTTATTGGAGCACCAGAAAAGCCAGCATATTATGCCTACTACAAAAAGTTCCTGAGCAGCATAAGTGATAAGCTGAAAGAAAATGTCTCCTCCGTCTGTGCGGAACTGAGACAGGAAATGTAAAAATTCCATAAAACAAAATCCTTTCTTATTATAATTAAAAAATATTATAAGTTGACCGAAAGAAAAAAACAAGGTATAATCTGAACTATGATACAACTGAATGGATAAAGCGAGGGGAACATTACGATGTCAAAATTTTTAAAATTTATTGTACACTTTGTCGTGATTTGTACGATTGTATGTGCTGCCGGTTTGATCCTGCCGCCATTTTTCGGAGTGACCACGGAGATTATGACAGATTCCAAAGAGGATACGAATCTTCCGGTAGGTTCTGTTACATATGCAATACCGGTTAAGGCAACAGATATTTATGTGGGAGATCCAATCCTTGTACACGAGGATTCTAAAGTTTATCGTTATAGTGTGCAGACTCTTGATCTTGAAAATGGAACAGGAACGGTGGTAGATCCGTCTGTTACAAATGGAGAAAACATTACAGTAGCAGTGAAGGAATATGTTCCGAAGGTTGTTTTTACATTAAGCGGTGTCGGTTATCTTTATGTAGCGACACAGAGCACAGAAGGAAAAATCATTCTCGGACTTGCTGTGCTGTTCCTGATTATTCTTTATATTATTGCTGAGCTCTGGGAAAAAGATCCGAAGGAGGAAGAGGAAGAAGATGTGAAGACCTCCGGCGCTTACGTGAAGTCCAAAAAGGAGCTGAAGCGAGAAGAAAAAGAGCGGGCAAGAATGATGAAGGAAGAAGAACGGGAAATACGCAGCGAGAATAAAGAAAAGAAGAAAAAGAAAAAAGCAGAGAAGCGTATAATCCGTACAGGTGGCTTTGTGGACGAGATTGAGGAAGAAGATGATGAGTACACAGAAGAAGGCCCTGTTTCCATGCAGAGCGCAGCAAGCGAGGCACATGAGCTTCTGAAAAAAGAGATTGCAGCAGCTACTTCAGAGGAAACAGATGCTGCAGCTGAAATCAGAGAAATGATGAAAGAGCCTGTAAATGAAGTTCCTGCAATGGAGGAGGAAGAATTTCAGAAAAAATCAGAGGAGACAGAAAAAGAGGTTTCTGTTCCTGTGAAAAAAATGGCTATTCCTCAGTGGAGTGTTTCACAGCTTGCAAACCGTGCCAAATCGGCAGGAGATTCTCCGGAAATCATAAAAGATGATATTACAGATGTTACTTTGTTTGACTACTCCGATATTGTTGGAGAAGAGGATAAAGAGTAAAGGAAAAACGGACTGTGTTTGGCAGTCCGTTTTTTTATGCTATAGAAAACAACTTGTTACATTAATGCCCGGAAGCATTTTTGCATAGAAAACGCTGTTAAAAAAAATTGAAAAAAATTGAAAAAAAAGCTTGCATTTGGTAAAAGCTTCGTGTATACTCATAACTGTTGTGACATGATAGCAATGAAGCGCGAGGTTGCTGCTTGAAAAAGCAGGTTTTCCGTGGAGCGAATGTCAAGTTAGGAAACTGACGACAAGTCACTGTA
>UQJE01000106.1 GCA_900541345.1 uncultured Blautia sp. | reverse complement strand
TTCCGATCTTATGTACCACACAGCAAAAGACACAAAGAAAAAAGTGGCAGCAGGTCTTCTTCTTTCCGCAGCTATCGCTTCTTTCTTCAACGGTGTTACAGAGCCTCTGGAATTCTCTTTCATGTTCCTTGCACCAGCACTTTACGGTATCCATGCAGTACTGACAGGTATTTCTATGGCAGTTGTAGCTATGCTTCCTGTGCGAGCGGGCTTTAACTTCAGTGCCGGTTTGATTGACTGGATTTTGAGCTTCAAGGCTCCGTTTGCAGAAAATCCGCTTATGCTGATTCCGATCGGTCTTGTAGTTGGTGTGATCTACTACCTGATCTTCCGTTTCGTTATCGTAAAATTCAACATGAAAACACCGGGACGTGAAGATGATGATATGGATGAAACAAAAGTAACTCTTTCCAACGATAACTTCACAGAGATTGCAAAAATTGTTCTGGAAGGTGTTGGCGGAAAAGAGAACGTAGCATCTGTTGACAACTGTATTACAAGACTTCGTCTGGAAATCAAAGACTATACACAGGTAGATGAGAAGAAAATCAAATCTGCAGGTGTAGCAGGCGTTATCCGTCCAAGCAAAACTGCTGTTCAGGTAATCATCGGAACAAAAGTACAGTTTGTAGCTGACGAATTTAAAAAGCTTTGTAAATAATCAAAAGCAAAAAAAGATTAATCCCTTTTGAAAATACCGCTCTTTCGGGTAAAACCGAAAGGGCGGTTTTTTTGACTTTGCGAGGATGCGGGCACATATATTATACATATGACAGCCACTTGCCGCACGGAAACAGACCGCTTACCGTTTTTTTATAGACTATCTTCTTCAGACTTTATATAATGGAAATACAAGGAGGGAAAACAAGATGAAAACGAAAATAAAAGTGATTGCTCCGGAAGAAGAAGAGAGAGCAGAGCTTTTTGTACATAAGGAAGACAGGGAGATAAAAAGTCTTGGCAGGTATCTGGAGCTGGAGCAGTTTCGCCGGGGAATTCTCATGTGTCAGAAGGGAAAAGACATATGCCGGCTTTCTGTGAAAGAGGTTCTGTACATTGAAAGCATTCAGGACGTTCAGCATATTCATACAGAAAAAGAAACATACACAACGAAACAGAGACTGTATCTGCTGAAAGAAGAATTGCCGGAAAGTTTTGTCCGAATCTCCAAATCCGTGATTTTAAATATGGAAAAAGTAAAGGAATACCGCCCTTTGATGGGTGGAATGATGATGGCGGAGTTTGCAAATGGAGAAAAAACATATATCTCCAGGAAGTACTTGAAGGAGCTGCGGGAAAAAATCAAGGAGGGAGCGCTATGAGGAAGCTTACAGAGGAGAAAAAAGAGATTTTGAAATATGGGATCTGTATGGGTGTGGTTTTGTTTATCGTAAATGTAATTTACATAGGACTCCAAAAAGACAGAGGATTTGCAGAAACAATCATGCCGTACTTTGGACTGATGCTTTTGGGATATGCGGCAGCGGGCGTTCTCTTTTTTGCTTTCTACATAGTGAAAGAGCCGAAGGAGGACGGATTGTGGAAATATTGTCTGAAAGGCACTGCAGGAGTATACACAATCATGAACTTTATGCCGCTGTTTCTCCTTGCCGGAGTTGCTCTTGCAGACAGGACGCCTGTGCGAATGATTTTTCTTCTGGATGCAGTGGTAATTGGTGGATTTCTCATCTGGGATTACAGAAGAGTGTGGATAATATCCAAAAAGCTTAACAAAAAGTCGGCAAAAACGAGAGTTCTTCTTGTGGACCTCGAGGAAGCTCCGAAGACAGTAGATGAATTTGCGGCGCAGATTGCAAATTACTGTGGAAAAAACAGAAGAACATTGGAGTTTATTTCCAGGGGAAAAACAATGGAAATTATGATGGACGGCGAATATTATACAGTAGAAATCGAGCAGAGCTACAGCCGGTTCGGCCCTATGTACGGGATGAAATTTATACAGAGGAAATAATCAAAAAAGAGGGGCATATCAAAATGATATGCCCTGTTTTACTAAATCAATAAATCTAAATCCCCAATTCCTGTGCCACTGCCTTGATATATTCCGGTGTTGTTCCACAGCACCCTCCAATAATAGAAGCGCCGTTTTCTACCAGTACCTTCATATGCTTTGCGAATTCAGCCGCCCCCATCGAATAAACGGCATTGCCTTTATCGTCAATTACGGGCATGCCTGCGTTCGGTTTGGCGATTACCGGGATAGAGACTGCTTCTTTGATATTTCGTACAACGGAAACAAGCTGATCCGGCCCTACAGAGCAGTTGATGCCAACTGCGGAAGCACCAGCGCTTTCTAAAGCCAGTGCGGCTTCCACTGCATTTCCGCCGCTGAAAATACTTCCGTCTGCTTCCACTGTCATTGTACAGAGAATAGGGAGCTCGCATACCTGAGAGGCTGCATCAACTGCAGCGAGAGTTTCTTCTATATTAATCATCGTTTCTGCGATAATCATATCAACTCCTGCGTCTCTAAGAAAAGAAATCTGTTCTTCATATACTTCAAAAGCTTCTTCGTAAGTCAAATCTCCGGAAGGAGCCATCATTTTTCCTGTAGTCGTAATGTCACCTGCGATAAAAGCCTGTCCATTGGCGGATTCTTTCGCAATGGCAACCAGCTCATAATTCATTTCTTTTATTTTGTCTTCCAGATGATGCAATTTTAAGTTAATACGGTTTGCGCCGAAGGTAGGGGCATAAATAATTCTGCTTCCGGCATCAATGTAAGCTTTTTGAAGCTTCTGCAGAATTTCTTTGTGATTCAGAACCCAGGTTTCTGTACAAACGCCACGGGGCATTCCAGCGGCCATGAGATTAGAACCTGTGGCTCCGTCTAAAAGGAGGAGGTTTTTGGTTAAGTCTTTAAATTCAGTTTTTGTCATGTGTGGTCTCCTTTGCATAAAATCCATTTTGAAATCGTTTTGATAAAGAATATTATAGCATATATTGATAATGATGTAACTGAGAAGTTCAGCTGTGAGAAAATGAAGAATATCTCCATTGCTCTGGTCTTTTAAAATGTGTTAAGATAATAAACAGACATTGTATATTGGCACAAAAAATAAGAGGGGGGTTTTATGTACACATTATTAATAGCAGACGATGAGCCTCTGATTCGAAACGGGGTAAAGAAGATTATTGACTGGGAGTCATTGGGATTCTCCAGGATTTTTATGGCGGAGGATGGGGTGGAAGCATTGGAGATTATCCGGAATAACAAGGTGGACCTTGTGCTTACGGACATTGCTATGCCTTTTATGACGGGACTTGAATTGTCAGAGGTTCTTGCAAAAGAATTTCCGCAGATTCATGTAGTCATTTTAACGGGGTATGAGGATTTTGAATATGCTCAGCAGTCCGTTGACCTTGGGGTGAAAAATTACATATTAAAGCCTGTGGGAGCAGAGACTCTTTATAAGAAAATGAAAAAAATATGTGAGGCGCTTCATATTGAAAATAAAGAAAAAGAATACGTTGCTTCCATGAAAAAGCAGCTTCAGCAAAGTCTTCCGGCTCTTCGTCTTTCCATGCTGAACCGGATTGTATGTATGGAAAACGTACATATCTCGAAGTATCTGGAGCGGTGCGAGGGACTTGGGATACATCTCACAGAAGGATCTTTTATTGTCACGACAGTAGATTTAGAGATGAGCCGGTTTTCTCCGGAGGATTATGATCTGTATCTTTTTGCGGCAAAAAACATTACGGCAGAGTGTGTGGGACAGGAGCATTATACATTTGAAGATTCAAAAGGTCGTCTTGTGATTCTTTTCCGGTGCTGTGTTCTGGGAGAGGATGCAAGAGACATTGTGTATCAGACGCTCTGTGTAATCCAGAAAGCCATTTATAATAACCTGAAAATTGAGACAACATGTGGGAACGGCTCTGTGGCAGAGGGCGCGGAGGAGCTTCATGCTTCTTATTTAAGCGCCAGAAGAGCAGCAGAATGTAAATTTTCCCTGGGGACAAACAACGTGTATGACATCAGAGACCTTGACTATTTAGAAAAATCTTTTTATTATCCGCTGAAAGAAACAAAATCTTTAACGAAGGCGATTAAGTTTCAGGAAGAGAAAGACATCAGAGAAGCAGTGTGCGATATTGTATATGCGGGACACAGCGGCCGCAGCCTTTCCGGCATCAATATGAAAATGATTTACATAGAAGCTGTCACTTCTCTTCTCCGGGAACTTTCAGATTTGAAAGAGGTAGCAGAGGAAATCTGGAATGATGGATTTTCCTTTTTCCGCGATATAGACCGGTTGGGAACGCCGGAGGTAGTGGAGGAGCGTCTCTTTTCTTTCGCTTGTAAAATCAAAAAAGAGATGGAGGCTGTCCAGACAAACAGCAGTATACAGATTATTGATAAGGTGAAGGAGTTTGTGAATCAGAATTATAAAGATCCGGAGCTCTCACTTTCTTCTGCGGCAGAGTTTGCCTGTGTAAGTACAGGATATTTAAGCGGGCTTTTTAAGAAAGAGGCAGGCACGAATTTTGTAAAATATCTTACAGATGTGCGAATGGAAAAATCTATGGAGCTTCTCCGTACGACAGATATGAAAACATATGAAATAGCATACGAGACAGGTTTTGCAAATCCTCATTATTTTAGCGTATCTTTTAAGAAATATACAGGAATGTCTCCGTCAGATTTCCGCCTAAAGGAGTGAAAAGATGAAACGTCATAGAGAAAAAGGACTGAAAAATAAAGCGTTTCTTCAAATTACGGTGCTGATTGCTGCGACGATGATTCTTATTCTGGGAATCTTTTATACTGTGTTCCGACAGAGGGCAGTAAGAGAGCAGATTTCCTACTCTCAGAAGAATCTGAATAATATGGGAGAATACATCGGTACTTATATAGAAGAAATTGATTCCATTGCAAAAGATGTAAATTATAATTACTATCTTCAGAATTATCTGGCAAGCGCGATTGAGCAGGAGGAAGGACAAAATAATCTTTCTGTTCTTGAAAATATGTGGGAGTATGAGATGAGCTCCCAGACTTTTAATGATATTCTTCTTACAAGATCGGATATTTCTTCTATTATGATATTTGGAAAAAAAGGGCTTCTTTTTCATAAGACAATGGATAGCTATCGGAATGTAATGATGGATTACTCTGAGCTTCCCTGGTATAAAAAAGCTGTGGAAAATCCGCAGAATGCAGTACTTACAGGACCAAACAGACATGAATTTCTCGCTGGGGGAAATGAAAAAAGCTTTTCTTTAAGCAGAGTCATACAGAGCTGGGAGGACGGTTCTTTTCTGGGAGTTATCTTAATTGATCTGAATTTTAATAAACTTACGGAAATATGCGAAGCGGGAACCGCAGGGCAGAGAGGATTCTTTTATATTCTGAACGAAGATATGGAGCCTCTTTACCAGCAAAAAAACGGGAATAAAAGGTTTAATCTTTTGGATAAAAAAAATCTGGAAGCCTTGCAGACAGGTATGGAGGAAGAAAAAGACGGAGAGTTTAAGGTAGAGGCAGACGGTGTTTCTTATATTGCTGTGAAAAAAACAGCGATAGATACCGGTTTGACTTTTTTGAACCTTGTTCCTTTAAAAGAAGTGACGGCAGAGCTTACAGATGTGAATTTTATCATCATGGCTGCAGTTGGGATTTCCCTTTTTGTGACTCTTCTGGCGTTAAATAAGATTCTGACGGACATTATTAATCCTTTGAAGCGTCTTCAGCGCCATATGGCACGAGTCAGCATTGAAAATATGAATCAGCAGGTAAAGGTGGAAAGCGACGATGAGCTTGGAAAGCTTGCAAGAAATTTCAATGAGATGCTGGAGCGTATTGAAAATTTGAAAGGGCAGGTTCTTGCTGAGCAGGAGGATAAGAGAAAATATGAGCTTCAGGCTCTGCAGGCTCAGATTAATCCGCATTTTCTTTATAATACCCTGGATTCGATTATATGGATGGCAGAGACGAATGATTCCAATATCGTGCCTATGACAGAGGCACTGGCAAGGCTCTTCCGCATTTCGCTTAATAAAGGAAACGAGGAAATACTTCTGAAAAAAGAGCTGGAGCATGTGGAAAATTATCTTATTATTCAGAGTATGAGATATGCGGATAAGTTTACGTATGAGATTTCTGCACAGCCTGAGGTGGAGAGTTGTGGAATCATCAAGCTGATTTTACAGCCTATTGTGGAAAACTGTATTTATCATGGAATCAAAAAGAAGCGGGGAACCGGTCATATTTCCATAGAAGCCTTTCGGCAGGATGAATATCTTAAAATTTTTGTAAAGGATGATGGCTGCGGAATGAGTGAGGAAGTATGCGATAAAATTTTGTCTGATGAGGTGGAACCGGAAAATATCAGTGGTTCCGGAATCGGCGTACGTAATGTAAACGAGAGAATCCGCCTGCGTTTTGGGCAGGAATATGGGCTGAAATACAGCAGTAAAATGGGAGAGGGTACAACGGTGGAATATACCCTGCCTTTTATTAAGGGGGAAAAACCATGAGGAGAATGAAACGAATAGCAGCGGCAGCAGCAGCCATTCTTTTGTCCGGCAGCCTGCCTCTGTGTGTGCAGGGAAAAGGACAGGAAGAGGAAAAGGTGACAATCGGCATTTCTATGGCATCGGAACTGGCCTCTTATCAGAAAGGTCTTGCAGGAAAGATGCAGGAGATTGCAGAACAGTCGGATTCTTATGAAGTGGAATTTTATTATGCAGACTGGGATGCGGACAAACAGGAGGAGCAGCTTCGGGAAATGATTGATAAACAGGTGGATTCCATTATTCTCTGTCCTGTAGATGCAAAATCTTTTCTGAATGTTCTTCGTGAAGCAAGAGACGCCGGGATTCCTGTCGTTAATCTGAATATGAAGCTGGATCCCTTTTCCTGCGAATATATCACTACTTATGTTGGGGGAAGTATGTCGGAGGAGGCGGTTCTCGCAGCGGAGCTGGCAGTTGATTACTTTGGTGAAGAAGAGGGAAAAATCGGAATTATTGAAGGTTTTCCGGGAAGTGATCCACAGATTTACAGAACGCAGGCATTTCTGGAGGAAATGAATTCCCATCCCAATATTGAAATTGTAGGGATTGTAGATGCGAAATGGAGCAGAAGCCGGGCAGAGCTTGCAGCGCTTGATCTTTTAAGAAAAGATCCGGAGATTGATATGATTTACTGTCATGACTGCAATATGGCGATGGGAGCTTACGATGCGATTAAAAAAGAGGGAAAAGAAGAAATAAAGATTATAGGAATTGGAGATGCCTTGGAATATAAGGATGCAGTAAAAGAGGGAAAGATTTACGGAATTGCCAGTCAGTCTATGGATTATGAGGCGGCATATGGTTTGATATGTGCAGAAAGGGCTGCCCGGGGAAAAGAATTAAGGCCCTGGTATAAAAATCC
>UQJE01000105.1 GCA_900541345.1 uncultured Blautia sp. | reverse complement strand
TCTCTCTCTCTTTTTCTGCCCGTTCCCTGAGCAGCTTCGCCCTTTGTACCTGATTCTGTTCCGGAGCTTTCTGCGAAGCTTTTGCCTTATTAGGGTGTACTCTGCTGCCGCATACGGGACATGGCTCTCCCTCACATAATTTCCCTGCCAGGATTCCTGCCTGTTCTCTGAAAAAAGCCTCATAAAGCTCTTCATAAAGCTGTACTTTTTCTTTATAATTTCTGTTCGCCTGTTCCCACTTCTCCCCAAAGAGACGGTTCTCCTTCATACTTTCGATGGTACTCGCCCACATAGATTTCAAATCTTCGATTTCCTGAAGGCGGAGAAGACATTTTTCCTCCTCCTGCACAAAAGCTTCTTTTTCTTTCTGTACTATGTTCCGTAAATCCTGAAGAGACTCTGTCTTTTCTTTTTCTTCTTTTTCCAGACGCTCTGTTTCTTCTTTTAAGGACTGCTCTGATGAAAGATTTTCTGAAAGCCATTTTTTATATTCTGAAATCCGCTGTCGAAGCTCCAGAAGACTTCCTGCCTGTTCCTTTTGCTTCCCCCACTGTTCCTGCCTTTTTCTTACTTTTTCCAGCTCCTCAAAGGTCTTGGTTTCTCTTTTTTTATCCTCTTTTAAAATTTCAGCAAGAAGGGGCAGCACCTGTTCCATATTTTCCTTTTCTATGGCAGCTTTCAATTCTTCTTCCCGCTCCCATCCATCAAAAATAAGGATTCGGCTCATCTGTTCTTTTACCGCCTGCTCTTTTTCCTTTAAAAAGACATAGCTTTTCTTCTCCCGGCGTCTCAGCTCCTCCTGAAAATCTCCGTAAATCCCCGTATCAAAAATTTTAGAAAAGATTTCTTTTCTCTCCTCCGATTTTGCATGAAGCAACTTTAAAAAGTCTCCCTGCGCAATCATTGCCACCTGCATAAACTGTCTCGCGTCCAGTCCTGTAATCTCCTGTATTTTACTGTTTGTTTCCTTTTTATTTCCCCGGAAAATCGTGCCATCCGGAAGAAACAATTCCACAGAAGCCTTTTCCTGCGTTTTTTTGCAATTTCCCTCTTTATCCTTTCGAAGGCTTTCCCTTTCATAATCCGGATTTCTAACAATCCGGTACTCTTCTCCTCTGCTGGAAAATGTAAAATCTACAAAAGTGGGTGTTCGAAGATCCGCATAAGCGCTGCGCATCATATTTCCGTCCCGCACACCTCCACTTGTCCTGTCGTAAAGTGCATATACGATGGCGTCAAAAATTGTTGTTTTCCCTGCTCCTGTATCTCCTGTCACAAGAAAAATACCTCTGTCCATTTTTCCAAAATCAAGGGTTTCCTCTCCTGCGTAAGAACCAAAAGCTGACATTACCAATCTGACAGGTCTCATATTCTATCCTCCTGTACCTTTTCCAGAATTTCTCTTACAAGCTGCCTCTCTTCCTCCGTCATAGAAATACCATGTATTTCCTCATAAAAATTCTCAAAAAGCACACACGGCTCTGCCTGCTCTGCCTCTTTTAAAAAGCCGGAAATCTCCCTCTTTGTTCTTGTATTTTCCACTTTAAGTTCCAAAATATTAGGAAATACTTTTTCAAGCTGTTCCCGCGGCTGATAAGGCATCTTCTCATCTGTAAGCGTCAGGCTCACGTAATCCTCTGTACCAAGTCTTATAAGCTCCTCAAATCTTCCCTTTAACTGCTGCACATCCCGCATAGGTTGAAGGGGCAGCGTTTCTATCTTTACGTCTTCTCCCTTTTTTCCAAGTGTGACTGCTGTGAGAGTTTTTGTATCTCCACTTTCTCCTGCCGAGTATTTCAAAGGCGTCCCACAGTATCGAAAACGCTCTTCTCCCACAGATTGTGCCTTATGGATATGCCCCATTGCCACATAATCAAAATTCTGTACAGCCGAAATATCTACATTTCCGGCACCTCCCACATAAACAGTTTCAGAATCGCTCCGCAAAGGTTCTTTTCCGGAAGCAGTAAAAAACTGATGGGTCACAAGGACGTTCCGTACAGACAAATCCATCTCCTCTCTTTCCAGAAGCATTTTTACAGCCTCTGTATAAGAAAGGTTCTCTTTTTCCGGAAAAATCCCCCTCACATAAGACGGCTTTAAAAAGGGAAGCAGCCAGAAACATACTTCTCCCTCTTCATCACATAAAACAACCTTTTTTATACGGTCAGTTTCTTTTACAGGCGGCAGTCCCGCAATGTAAAGCCCCTGCTTTTCCAGAAGGCTTCCTGCAAATTCCAGACGTTCCGGTGAATCATGATTTCCACTGATCACAAATATTTTCAGGGAAAGCTCCGATAAATTTCTGATGAACTCATCAAAAACAGCCACTGCCTCAGCAGAAGGAACACTTTTATCATACACGTCCCCTGCAATGACAATGGCCTGCGGTTTTTCTTTTTCTGCATATTGTATAATCTCGTTTAAAACAGCTTTCTGCTCTTCCTTCAGAGAATAAAGGTGAAGCTGTTTTCCAATATGTAAATCGGACAAATGAAAAAATTTCATTTTCTTCCTCCTTATTTATCAGGGCAGGCGATAAACACCCGCCCTGCCTTTTTAATAAAGATTCTTAACCTTAAAGTCTCTCTCTGCCTCTCTTCTCTGGTCTTTTTTTGCAATATCCTGGCGTTTATCGTAAAGCTTTTTACCGCGTGCCATTCCGATTTCCATCTTCACCAGGCTGTCCTTAAAATATACCTTTAGCGGAACAAGAGTAAGACCTTTTTCCTTAAGTTTTGCTTCAATTTTATTAATCTCGTATCTGTGAAGAAGAAGCTTTCTTACACGAAGCGGGTCCTTATTAAAAATATTTCCCTTTTCATAAGGACTGATGTTCATGCCATAAACAAAAACCTCTCCATGCTCCACACGGATAAATCCTTCTTTAATGCTGCATTTTCCCATGCGGAGAGATTTGACCTCTGTACCCGCCAGAGCAATTCCCGCCTCATACGTATCTTCTATAAAATAATCGTGAAATGCCTTTTTGTTGTTGGCAATTAATTTAATCCCCTTCTGCTTTGCCATAATATCCTCCCTGTTGGACTATTGTTCCTCCGACAGAACAAAATCTACTGTTTTCAGCATTTTATCAGCATCTGCCACACGGACGCGCACCTTCTGTCCCAGACGATACACTTTTTGTGTCATATCTCCCCGAAGTTCATAAGCATCCTGGTCAAAGGTATAATAATCGTCCCGCAATGTATTTACATGGACAAGCCCCTCTACTGTATTCGGAAGCTCCACATACATGCCCCAACCTGTGACTCCGGAAATAATTCCCTCAAACTCTTCCCCAAGATGGTAAGACATATACTCTGCTTTTTTCAGCTTATCGGACTCTCTTTCCGCCTCCTCTGCCCTTCTCTCGCACACACTGGACTGACGTGCCACCTCGTCTAAGATTTCTCTATACCGTTCTGTCCGTCCTTCTCTCTCAAGACGTCCTCTTAAATTATCTTTAATAATGCGATGAATCTGAAGATCCGGGTATCTTCGAATAGGAGAGGTGAAATGGCAGTAATATTTTGCTGCGAGGCCAAAATGTCCGCTGCATTCTGTTGTATACTTCGCCTGTTTCATAGTTCTTAAGGTGAGCCTGGAAATCTGCGCTTCATTGGGAAGTCCCTCTATTTTCTCAAGAATTTTCTGAATCTCTTTTGGAGAAATCTCTTCCTTTGCTTTCTGTACAGAAACGCCCTGATTGTGAAGAAGCATCAAAAGACTCTCCACCTTTTCCGGATCTGGATTTTCATGGGTACGGTAAACAAAGGGAAGGTCTTCTTTACAGTATTCTTTTGCCACTGTCTCATTCGCCATAAGCATAAAGTCTTCGATAATTCTTGTTGCCACATTTGACTCATATGGCTGTACGTCAATAGCTTTTCCTGCCTCGTTCAAAATAATCTTACTTTCCGGAAATTCAAAATCAATAGAACCTCTGTGATGGCGGCTTTCTCTTATAATTGCAGAAAGTTCCTTCATCTGGAAAAACATGGGCACAAAGTCCGCATACCGCTTTTCTGCTTCCTCATCTTCCTGTTCCAGAATATTTTTTACAGTTGTGTAGCTCATACGTCTGTCTACACAGATAACCGTCTCCGCAATTTTATGAGATACCACCTTGCCCTTTTCATCTATGTCCATAAGGCAGCTCAGCGCAAGACGGTCTTCTCCCTGGTTCAGAGAACAGATTCCATTAGAAAGCTCTACCGGAAGCATGGGAATTACTCTGTCTGCAAGGTATACACTTGTCCCTCTTTTTAAGGCCTCCTTGTCAAGGGCGCTTCCTCCCTGAACATAATTGCTTACGTCGGCTATATGGACGCCCAGATGATAAATCCCATCTTCTTTTGTGAGAGAAACCGCATCGTCAAGATCTTTCGCATCTTCTCCGTCTATCGTGACCATCTGTACGTTTCGAAGATCAAGTCTTCCATCCATATCCGCCGGAAGAACGTGGTCTGAAACACGACGGGCCTGATTTTTTACTCTTTCCGGAAATTCATCCGGAATTCCAAAGCTTTTTACAATGGCAAGAATATCTGTTCCAGGAGCTCGGCTGCTGCCCAGAATCTCTGTAATTTTCCCTTCAGGGCTTTTGTTTCCGGAACCGTAATCTGTAATTTCCGCAATGACTTTATCTCCGTCTTTTACTCCATTGGAATCTTTTTTAGAAATAAACACATCTTTTGAAAACTTGGGGTTATCACAAAGCACAAAGCCGAAATCCCGATTGCTCTGGTACGTACCCACAATCTGCGGCATTCCTCTTTCCAGAACCTGTACGACTGTCCCTTCTTTTCGTTTTCCTTCTTTTTGTTTCTCTTCTACAATAATACGTACCTTGTCCTGATGGAGCGCAGTTCCCGTTTTTTCTTCTGGAATAAAAATATCTTCCTCCTGATCCGGGATTTCCACAAAACCAAATCCCTTAGGGTGTCCAATAAAGGTTCCCTCCAAAGCAGCGGCTTCGTCGTACTTTATTCTGTCCGCTTCCCGACCTTTCTTCCTTCCTGTCAATTTTTCCTTTTTCTGCTTTTCTCTTTTCTTTTTCTCAGCTTTTTTTCCAGACCTAGATACTTTTTCATATCTTCCCTTTTTATCAAGAGAAATCTTTCCCTCTTCCAAAAGAGAGTCCATCACCTCATACAGTTCCTTTTTCTGTCCCTTATCCAGTCTTAAAAGAGAAGCAATCTCCCGAAGGCGCATCGGCTGGTATATTGGGTCTTTTAAAAGCTCCATTATAAATTTTTTCTTTTTTTCAAGTTCTTTTTTTTTCACATTTTCTCCTTTATTAAACAAAGAAACACCCTTGTCACATAAACAAGAGTGCTTCCGTTTTCGTTCCTAGAAATTCATGTTTAAAACGATTGACAATACAAAGAACAAAACTGCCATAACAGTTGTTGCCTTTACGAGACCGCCCTCCATAGAGCGCCCTTTGTTCTTACCCCAGTAAGAATCTGCTGCGCCTGCGATAGCGCCAAGACCCTGAGATTTGCCTTCCTGAAGCAGTACCACAACTGTCAGAGCAATACAATCTATTACAAAAATTACGGTCAGAACAATCTTTAAAATTTCCACGCGGTTACACCTCCTAATCAACTAGAAGATATTTTACCATAGGAAATCCCGGATTTCAACTGTTTTTGCCAGTTTTTTAAGATTCGAAAGATTCTTCTGTCTCTTTTATACTATCAAACGGATTTTCATACCTGGAAAGGGCTCCAAGATATTCGTCAATCCGAAGCAACTGATTATATTTTGCATTTCTGTCAGACCGACAGGGAGCACCTGTTTTAATCTGCCCTGCGCCTGTAGCTACTGCCAGATCTGCAATAAACGAATCTTCCGTCTCCCCGGAGCGATGGGAAATTACTGCTTTATATCCTGCCTGCTGCGCCATTTCCACAGCTTCCAGAGCTTCTGTAAGCGTTCCTATCTGATTTACCTTAATAAGAATGGCATTCCCTGCCTGAAGCTTGATTCCACAGCGAAGACGTTTTTTATTTGTCACAAAAAGATCATCTCCCACAAGCTGGATTTTTTCTCCCAGCTGCTTCGTCAGTTCTTTCCATCCTTCCCAGTCGTCCTCATGAAGACCGTCCTCAATAGAAACAACAGGAAATTCTTCTATCAGCTGCTGATAATAAGAAATCATTTCCTTACCGTCTCTTAAAACTTCTGAACCCTTCATCTCGCTTTCTCCCGGGAAGCAGTATACATTTCTTTCCTTGTCATAAAGCTCACTTGCCGCCGCGTCAATGGCTATGACAATATCTTTTCCAGGCTTGTATCCGGCGCGTTTTACAGCTTCCGTTATCATTACAAGCGCATCTCTGGAATCAGCAAGGTCCGGGGCAAAGCCCCCTTCATCACCTACGCCTGTAGAAAGCTTATTCTGCTTTAAAATAATTTTTAAAAACTGATAAATTTCCACGCACATACGGATTCCATCTGAAAAGCAGGAAGCTCCTACCGGCATAATCATAAATTCCTGCAGATCCACCGTATTGTCAGCATGTTTTCCGCCATTTAAAATATTCATCATAGGGACCGGCATTCTATTTGTATGGCACCCTCCAATATACTGATACAGAGGAATCCTAAGAGCCTGCGCCGCTGCCCTCGCAACCGCCATCGATACTCCCAGAGTCGCATTTGCACCCAAGTTGCTTTTGTTATCTGTACCGTCTGCTTCAATTAAAAGCGAATCAATATAAGACTGATTCAGTGCATTCTCTCCCAGAATTGCTTCTGCCAGCTTAACGTTTACGTTATTTACCGCTTTTTCCACGCTTAATCCTACGTACTTTTCTTTTTCGCCATCACGAAGCTCCACTGCCTCAAATCTTCCTGTTGACGCACCGGATGGAACCATTGCTCTCGCAGTATACCCGTTCACTCCAACAACGCCTTCTCCCACTGTAACTTCCACCTCTACTGTAGGGTTTCCTCTTGAATCAAGAACCTGTCTTGCATGAACCATTCGAATTGGAAGATAACGTAACATTTTTCTACCTCCTGTTGCTTCTGGTTTATAAAAACATTTTTTCCATAATTCCATATTCTATGCGTCTCATATAGAAAAGGATATTGTGACCTCTCATAAACGATCACTTCTCTCACAATTATTTTCAGAATATTTTTATAAATATGCTCATTTCTCTTTCTTTTAAAATTTTATTTTATAATTTTCATTTTTCCACTTGACAATCCATCTTTTATCTGTTATAGTGTACTCATAAAACAAAAGGGAATACAAATCAAAACAAACTCAAAGGAGTGAGACCACCGAAAACGTAATTTCATCTTCATAATTCAAGAAAGGAAGGTACAGACCACCAGAAACGTAAACTTTACCACTCATTAAATTTAGTAAAGCGAGGTACAGACCACCAAAAACTTAAGTTTTTATTCCAGTTGTTTTAGAATCTCAAAAATTTAATTTTACTGAAAGGAAGGTATATTCCATTGGACAACGAACAGTAAAAGAGCCACCAGTTCTTATAAAAAACTGATGGC
>UQJE01000104.1 GCA_900541345.1 uncultured Blautia sp. | reverse complement strand
CTGTTACCTCCACATTCTTTTTTATTTTGAATGTCCGCAAAATCCGTCCTACATCCATTGGAGCTTATGACCGTTCTCATAATTTACGGAATTGACAATAAAGTGCGTGTGTATATGCCCCTTGTCTATATGCGTGGCTATCAGAACTTCATGCCCTTTCCATGCCTTTGTATGCTCTGCCAGCTCGACAGCGTTCTTGTGAGCCTGCTCCGGGGTTATTTCCTCGTCCTCATGGTAGGATTGCACATAATGCTTATAGGTTCTTCCGTCCGTCTTGCCCCACAGCTCCTTTGTGGCTTGCATTTCCTCCTTGACCGTCTCCGGCTCACAATGCAGACCGCTGACAAGCTTCTCCTCTGTCTTTTCTTTTTTCGTCACATAATCTATTGCGTGCCCTATGCCCGCCTTTGAAGATACCGCCTTAATGACTGCCATACTTTGTTCAGCTTCTCTCCATGCTTCCGCACTTCCGCTTCACTCGGCAACATTCCCCCCTCATTACACCTCTTTGCTATTTGGTTGAGGTTGTTCCCTATCCGTTTCAGTTCCGGGATAAGTTCTTTGATACCGTCCGTATTCTAATTTGTTACTCGCATGATATCATATTTTTTCTTTAATTACATCCCCCTAATTTTAATACACTGCCATTCGGCTTGCTTCTGTAACTAGCATCCGGTTAATTTTCTCCTGCATTGTTTCCGTTGCATCTTCATTGAAATGATAACGAACAACATAGACCGTCTGTCCTATTTTCTTTGTAAATATGTTTTTCTCTGTTTTTGTATTCATCATTTTTTCCATAATCATTTTTTTCCTTTCCTTTTGGATCCCGGCGAAGAGCCATTCCATTTGTCTCTGTCAGGACATTATTATTTAAACTCGGCTCAAAATAAGCACTTGCAGTTTCATAGGCTACCTATATATAGGCTTCTCTTTTATGCTTACAAAAATCCTTGTGATCACAGCACTTTTTTACCATAGAAGGCATTTTTTATATGCTTATATCTTGTTATACTGAGAAGCCCGACAAGGAGTAGGCACTTAAAGGTTATTCTCAGGCCCTTTATAGGCATTAAATAGGCACTTAAAAATACCTGTTTCTCCAGTGTTTATCATACTTTAGGCACTTAGGCACTTCATTTTTAAAATTAATAAGAAAAAAACATATACTTATAAAACCCATATATTTAAGCAGAATATATTTTAGGCTTTTCTAGTGCCTAATGCCTTTTCCAGCCAGATCAATAATTGACATCTTTCGTCCTCACCTTGACATGGATCCCACGAAATCCTCGGCAAAAACGACCATTTCCTACCGAGATATTCTTGTCATAAGTCATTCCATAATCAGATGACCGTTCCTTAAATCTCCTTGCAAAGGATCTTTCGCTTACGGGTACATCCAAGTTATCATTGCACCATCTGCAATAAGCAATATATAAATCTTTTGACGTAGCATGAGTGCCTTTTTCCAGTCTGATATATCCGGTTGATTCCAGGAACGATAGGATATTGTCATCATCCTCCTGCATTTCATCCATCAATAATTGGGATTTATTACTGATAGTAAACTGATAATCATTACGAATCAGTCTCTCTAATCCCTCAATACACCATAAAACTATGCCTTCCACTTCCTCCATCATCTTATCTGCCAAATAGGGATCATTGATTCTATCTGGCGGTACATCTTTTGTTTCCAGAATAATCTGACGTCTGTAAAAACCTTTACTCCTGTCAAAAAGCGACTTCAATGTACCATTTCCAAATGCCAGTATTCTGCAAACAAGCAGTCCCTGATAGCTTTGTTGGTTTTTTTTCTCTAAGTCCATTTCATCCTCAGCTGTAACAATTGCTTTAATCACATTAGTTGATGGTAATGCTTCTGTTTTCATATCATCATCCAAATACAACAGCTTGCCTTCCTGATCGGCTCTGGCAAACTTGTCGGTTTCCAGTTTCTGAAGACTTCCTGAATTCATGTTATGACCAAATATTCTTTTTAAAATTCTGCCAATACGGCTTTTACCTTCACCACCTTTTCCGATAATCAGCAGCATCTTCTGACCTCTATTGCTGGGAATGAGACAATATCCCATAAACTCCTGCAGGCAGACAATATCATCCTCTTCGAGCAATCCATCCAGGAATGCTAGCCATTTTTTTGGTTTAGATGCATCCTTGTTATAATTAACCGTCAATCGGTTTTGCGTCCATTCTTTCCGATTGATGAACTTCTGATTTACAAAATAGGTTCCATTCCTAAAATGAACCCGATCTTCTTTTATGGGAAGCGGATCTGAACGGGTGTACATCTTAAATCCATTTAAAATAGCCGTTACTTTAGATGAAATCCCGCTGGTCCAATAATGTTCAATAATATCCAGAATCTCTTTCTCCATTTCATCATTTGGAATTGAACGGTCTATATCATACAAGATTCCATTGATACACTTAATTTCATGTTGCTGTAGAATTGTCTGATACAGAAGGATTTCATTGATATGCTTGCCATCGAACCAGATTGGCAGTTCCATTTTGGATAAATTCTTTTCCACCTGTGTCTCTTCGGTTACTTCTTCAACTTTTTGTAATGCTTCCAGACGTGCAACCAGGTCGTCTGGAAGATTCTTCCTTAATTCGTTGCTCAATGCTCTTCACCTCCTCCTGACAGTCCAAAATCAATCTTGCACGATCTTCTAGTGAACCACTAAGAAGCACATCCATCTTGTATTCAATAAGTGTGTATTTTTCCATTGCTTCAACAAATAACGGATGCCAATCATCATCTTCAATTCTGGGAGCATAATCAACCTTCCATTTCTTTAAAAGATGGTAGTAGTCACTGTATACTCGAAAAAAACGAATCTGTTGTTCGTGAAAGAATTGATCCAGTGTCTGTTTCTTTTGTTTTGATTTTGGGTAATCTTTCGTCTTGTTATAGCTTTGGTATTTTTCATAAGGTACAGAAAAATCTTCTGCCAGTTTTTCAGCTGAGTCTTTTACAGAAAGATTGAAATATTTGGCAACAAAATCAATCACATCTCCATCTGCCTGACAGGCAAAACAATGATATCTTTTATCAAGCTTCATACTCGGATTCTTGTCTGGGTGAAACGGGCAGACGGCCATTCCATTTCGTCCTACTTTGATTCCATAATATTCTGCAGCACTTCTTGCAGTAACAGCTTCCTTTACAGCTTCAAATAATTTCATACCTGCTCCTTTCCGAGAAAATAAAAAGCACTCCCATTGATTCAATAACAAATACAACGGAATGCTCTATATCTCTAAATCACTAGAACGTGACTCTCCTTTATTCAATTTTCTTCTCTCTGCCTCTTCTCTCTGGATTTTTGCTACATTCTGTGCAAGTCTTTCCCTGATAGATGGCTTCACTTCCTTTTTGATTTCTTCTACAACAGTTTTTTTCTTCTCTGGCTGTTTTAACTGGTTGGTGATCCGTATGACCACTTTCTCCATTGCTGTTTCTATTTTTCTTATCAGACCATCCAGTCTTTTTATTGCATAATCCTTTTCTCTTTTGGAAGCCTTGTGTTTCGGATCCTGAATCCACTTTTTAGAATCTTCTGCCAGGCGAATATCATCTCTTCTAGTAGCCAACATTGCTTCTTTTGCAACTTTCTCTACTGCCTTGTCGTATGCTCCACTGGATACTTCGTCAAGTAAAGTTTCCACATCTTCAATACGGACTGTAAGCTGTTGCAATTCCTCTCTCTGTTCTTCAATCAGATCACCCTGCTTGAAAATACGGTCGGAATTATTAGCGAATTCTATATCCTGCTGTTTTATTTTTTCTTCCTGAGACCGAATAATTTCTTCGTTTGCACGAACATGACTTGACTGTTTTGCAAGCTCCAAACGATTTTCGTTTACCTTATCAATCTGCAAAAGGATTGTTTCCTTCTGATCCGCAATTTCTTCTTTCTGCTTCATGCGGATATAATCTTGTTTTTCCAGATATTTCCGTCCACCATATGATGGTTCTTCATCAAGTTCCAATCCATGCCGTTTACAGATATCTAAAAACATTGTCCGACAGGCAGAATCAAAAACAACCTTGCGGTTATTTGTCTTTGATCTCTTCTTTTCCGAATTTGGAAGTTCAAATCCAAGTTCCTTCAACGCTGCTTCCTGCTTCGGCTCAATCTCTCCATATTGGTTTGTAGCATCGAAAACATGACGCTCATGGATATGAGGCGTTGCTTCGTCCATATGCAGTGACCAGTCGATGATATGCACATTAGAACCAAACCGTTCATCGAACTCTTTCTTAAATTCATCAAAAACTAAAACCAGCAGTTCCACAGAAGCGTGTTCATCTATCGTCCCAAGCTGATAGATACTTTCTTCCGGACAGGTCTTTTTGTTTTTCCAAACATCTTCTACTTCTTTGCATCTGTCGGGGTGTCTGGCTTTCACATGTCTTTCATTTTGCTTCATAACGTAATTTCCATAATGCTCTTCATAGAATGCCAACTCAATTTGTTCAAAAGAAAAATTATCCTCTTTTCTCTGATCTTCCATTGTGGTATATCCCTGATAACAGTCCCAGTAAATATTTTGTCGAACTCTTTCATTGTCGATATGCTCACTGTGTTCTGGATTAAATCTTCGATCATTGTGAAGTGGATTATAAACTCCATTTTTCCCAGACCTACCGTTATGCCTTGTTCCTTTCATTTCACATTTTTCCTTTCTTTTAAGTTGTTTTCCCGAAGGGATTGCAGCGAAGCTGCTAAAAGGCTCTGTCGCTGTTACAGATAGTACCCAGTACCATATGGCGAAACGCCATATCACTGGGCAATGGCTGCCGCCCTTAACCTGCTAAGGGCTTTGCCCCTTAACCCCAGCAAGGTGTTGCCACCCTTTGCATTCCTGGCACAAAGGACTTCCAGCCCTCTGCACTCCCGGCAGACAAAACGAAACTCCTGCCGCTGTCCCTTCGGCATGTTCTCCGTTCTGTCTATTTTTCAAAAATCCTCTATTTCGGATTTTGTAAAATAAAAAAGCCGACGCAATTTCAACCTCATACAAAAGTCCAAATACATCGGCTCAATCCTTTGACCTGATCGGTCTTTATTCATTTTTCTGACTGGCTCATACAGTCCATTTTTAATAATGAGCAAAACAAAAGGCACTAATCCAGACCGTTACTGTCATCATGAATGATTCTTTCTAATTTGTTCATGCTGATGCAACTCCTTTCTTTGGTTCTGTAGGTGGAAGCAATGATACTGGAACGAACACACCTTTTGCAATATCTTCCTGACGGATTCCCTCTTTTTTTGCGTCCATCGCCGCTTTCTTTTTGGCTTTCGTACGTTCATAGTATTCTTGCTGCTTGCCATTTGCTTTTCTTTTCAAGTAATTCTGATGAAGCCTGTCTTTTCTGGCTTCCCGCTTCTTCATTTCTTCAATTTCTTCTAGTGTCATTTCTACCTCACCGAAATGTGGAGGTAAATATTTTCCAATGAAATTGAAATAGATTTCCACTTCCTGTGTTGTTTCAATGCTTCCTTTTCGATCACGCTCATGAACCACAATCTTTTCAACAAATTCGTTCAGCATATAAGTAGTCAATTCATCAAAGTTTTGGTATTTATCAACCAGAGCAATAAACTTCTCCGCCGATCTGCGACCTTCTTCATAGCCTGATAATTCAGCTTCCATATCTGCAATTTCTGCCGACAAATCTTTCTGTTCTTTAGAATACTGTCCGTCAAGAATCGCATAGCGTTTATCTGGCAGTTTTCCAAGAATATTGTCCTCATAAATTCTACAAATCAGTTTTTCCAGTTCCTGCACACGCTTTTTTGCTTCTGCTAATCTGCTTTTCAATCTCGTAATCTCACTGGACTGCTGTGAAGTCTGTGCCTTTTTTACTGTTTCCAAAAATTCTTCACGATTCAATTGTGAATACTCTGCAATAGCCCTTAACAGTTCCTTAATGAGTTCTAAAACCACATCAGCATTAATTCTGTGCTGTGTCCGGCAGAGTGTCCCAACCGGAACTTTAGAATATGCAGAACAAGTATATTGTGGTACTCGCTTGCCATTATTTACCCGGTGGACATACATTTTGGAACCACAATCTGCACAGTACATCAGACCTGTCAGTGGGTGGGCTTCTCCCCATCCATCTGGATATCGTTTCACATTGCTTCGAATTCGCTGAACATTATCAAAAGTTTCCTGATCTATGATTGCTTCCTGTGTATTTTCAAATACCGTCCAGTTATCCTCAGATACATAATGGCTTTTCTTATCCTTGAAATGCTTTCTGGTTTTGAAGTTCACTGTATGACCAAGATACTCCCTTTTCTTCAGAATACCTGCGACGGTAGAAGAGCCCCATCCATAAGGATCTTTTATTTCTTCTACTCTGCCTTTCCATAATCCAGCATCTTTCTTTGCCATATGAACAGCTGGTATCTCAACCTTATCCTCTTTCAGCGCCCTGGCAATCTGATATGGTCCGTATCCATCCATTGTCATGTGAAAGATTCTCCGTACAACTGCAGCTGCTTCTTCATCAACAATCCATATATTCGGATCATCCTTGTCTTTCAGATATCCATACGGTGTTGTGCTTGCCACATGCTTGCCGGATTTTCCTTTAGCCTTGAAAGTAGATTTTATCTTTTTACTGGTATCCCTTGCATACCATTCATTCATGATATTTCGGAATGGAGTAAAATCATCGTCCTCCCGGAAGCTGTCTACGTTCTCGTTGACTGCAATCAGGCGGACATTCTTCTGTCGCAGCAATTCCATATACTGTCCGACTTTCAGATAATCTCTTCCCATTCGGCTCATATCTTTAATCAGGATCGTTCCGACTTTCCCCGATTCCACTTCTTTCATCATGGCAAGGAAACCTGGACGATCAAATCTGGTACCCGATATACCATCATCAGTAAAATGAACAAGATTGGTAAATCCATGTTCTTTTGCATATTGTTCTAATAATTTCTTCTGGTTTGAAATACTGTTGGATTCTCCGTTTAATTCATCATCACGACTAAGACGTTCATACAACGCTGTCAAGAATCCCTGTTTCTCTGTCATAGTCAGATGTCCTCCTTCCTTCGTTTATTGATTTCCTGTTCTCATCCCATATCCGTTCCTGTACCGGGTTCTGATGTTTCCGGGACGTATTAACCATAAAAGACATGCTGAATGCCTATTCAACTCTGGTATCACTATGGGCAGGCTGTTTCGTTTTCAAGGTTCGTGTAAGAAGTAAAAAAGTTCCTTACACTAATCGAAATGCTCAGAGGTCTTTTTACAGGCTCTTATTGCAATTTTTTTGATTTTGTGCCAACTTTTTAAAGTTCCTTACACAATCTCTTTACTGACGAAACAAAATACGGACATATTTTGAATTTTTACAAAATACAATTTTGTTCTTTAAGGTAAAAAAATAAGCCTCAAGAGACTTTTTAATCATTTTGGAGCTCCAACTCTTTAAAATTAATTGATTAAGAAGTCTCTTCAAACTTACTACACCGGCAGCCAGCTTATATTTTCGATATTGTCTG
>UQJE01000103.1 GCA_900541345.1 uncultured Blautia sp. | reverse complement strand
TTCCGTCTCACCGGCTACAATCGCAACCGCATCTCCTACAAATCTTAAATGACGGTCGAGAATATATCGATCCGCCGGGCTTAATTCCGGCGCGGTCTGTCCCGCCAAAGTAAATCTCTTTTGAGGAACATCTTTATATGTAAGAATACATACAATTCCGCTCACCTGCTCTGCTGTTCCTGTTCGAATTTCTTCTACCCAGGCATTTGCGTAGGGACTCCTAAGCACCTTTACGATCAGACAGTCATCCGGAGCAATATCATCTGTATACACCGGCTGTCCCGTTACAAGAGCCATTGCATCTTTTTTGCGCACCGGCTGATTTACATATTTCATACTTCTCCCTCCTGTGCTTTTTTATATTTCAAAAATTTCAGAATACTTCTTGTCTGTGAAACAAAACCAGAACAGCGGCAAAGATTTCCTGACAGATATTCCTTTATCTGTTCCTCTGTGGGATTTTTAATTTCTTTTAACATGGCAAAAACATTCATGATAAAGCCCGGGTTACAAAACCCACACTGCTCTGCACCTTCCTGTGCCAGAAAGCTTCCAAACTCCTCCGCTTCTCTTTGCATTCCTTCCATTGTCACAATTTTCTTTCCATCTGCCCGTACTGCAAGAACAGAACAGGAAAGCACCGGCTTTTCGTCCATAAGCACTGTACAAAGACCGCAGTTTGCAGTCTCACATCCTCTTTTTACGCTCGCACAGCCTTTTTCTCTCAAAAAATCAAGGAGCATCACTCCCGGCTCCACCTCTTCATGGCGATACACACCATTTAACCAGAAACTAATCTTCATCTGCCATTCCTCCTACTGCTTCCCATGCTCTTTTTGTCAGTACCTTAGCAAGAAGCGTTCTATATTCTGCAGAAGCACGCATATTGGAGCCTGTCTTTACCTGCTGTGCCGCATATTCTGCAAAAGCCTTTGCTGCTTCTTTCTTTTTCTCCTTTGACAGGTATTTGAAATTTTTAATAATCCCCTTTTCATCTTCTAAAATAACAGGACGGGCAGGTCTCGCGCCGATGACTGTACGCGCTTCCTCTCCCACAAGCGATGCCGCACAGGTGAGAACCGGAAAGTCTGTACTTGTGTTTCTCTGGCTGAGATAACAGACAGAAAGAGGTGTTTTCTTGACAATAATGTTCACCAAAATGTCTCTGTCCTTTTTCATCTGTGCAAATTCGGAAAGAGGGAGTCTTCCTTTATCGTAAAGCTCCACCCAGACATCCATTGCAAGAAACATGGTAAGCACGTCAGAAAAACCAAAGCGTCCAAAAATACTGCCTCCCACTGTAGCGCAGTTACGAAACTGTACACCTACAATGTGGCGAAGACTTTCTTTCACAGCCCCTTTTGTGTAGCAATCCAACCCCGGATGGATTTCCAAATCACGAAGAGATGTCATCGCACCGATTACAAATTCCTCTTCTGTCTCTGTGATGGTATCTAGCCCCAATCCGGAAATATCAATGGCTGTGGATACGGTTTTATCAGACATTTTCAGCCATACCATACCACCCAGTATACATGCTGTTTTTTTCTGATTCAGTTCATATGCCTCTGCCAGACTTTTGGCTTTTACATAATTTTTTATCTTCAGCATCTTATATTCCTTTCTCTTTTTCGTTTCCTTTTGTCTGTTTATTATCTTACAGCCCGCAAAATGGGCTATTATAATTTTATTTTAACAGATACTTTTATTTTTTTCCAGTCTTAATTTTTTTTGCCCTAAATTTCTTTTTTGTTTATTATGCTTATTTTTTTATATCTTTATAGTATTTTTCATGCAAATATGCTATAATAATCACAACAAAATCACATAGGGAGGTATGGATATGTCGAAAAAAATCATTACCATCAATCGTATGTTCGGAAGCGGCGGACGTGTCATAGGAAAAGCCCTTGCCGAAAATCTGGGCATAAACTTTTACGATAAGGAACTAATTGACATTGCAAGTAAAGAAAAACAAATTCCATTTGATACCTTCGCCAAAGTAGACGAAAAAAAAGCAAACCAGTGGCGTTTTCCTATTGATCACGAAATTCAGATTGACAAAGATATGCACTTCATTCCCATGAATGACATTCTCTTTGATATTCAGCGCCAGATTATTTCTGATATAGCGCAAAAAGAAGACTGCGTAATCGTGGGAAGATGCGCCAACCACATTCTGACAGACAAAACTTTAAGCGTTTTTATTTACGCACCCTTTGAAAAAAGAGTCGAAAACGTTATCGCCCGCACCGGACGCGAAGAAAAAAGCGCAAGAAAACTGGTAAAGAAGATGGATAAAGAGCGCCGCTCTTATTACGAATATTTCACAGACCACAAGTGGATGGATATGACACAGTATCAGTTATGCATTGACAGCAGCCAGTTTTCTCAGGAACAAATTATAGAAATCATCAAAAGCAGTCTTTAATAGCAGTTAAGGGAAGGCAATCTGCCTTCCCTTTTTTCATCCCCGCTTCTCTTTCTTTTGAATATACTCTTTCAAAAACTCATAAATCTGCCCCTCTGTAGGAGGACACCCATCAAGATGACAGGAAAATCCTTTTGTACAGCTTCCCACTCCAAGAGCTCCTGTTTTTCCCCTAAAGCCCTGTCCTATGCTTATTTTTTCATCCAGTCTTTCAAAAAGCCCATCCTCTTTCAACATTTCAAGAGCAGGAATAAGATACCCGTAGCAGGCGCTGCAAGATTCCACTTCTTCCACAGCATCCTGAAGCTCTACTACTTTTCTGGATTTTGGTATTTCTCCTCCCGCTTCTTCTCCTACTGTATGAAGTACTGCTTTCTCAGGATCTTTACAGCCCACCCCAAGCTCTCCGGAAAAACCGATATAAGGAATCTCACTCACCTCATAATGCATCAGCCTGCACATTACCGCATCCATTAAAACAGGATCTCTTCCTGCAAAAATCCGATTCATCTCCACAGGATTTCCCCCGTCCTCAAAATCCAGATCCCCGCATATATTATCTACCACAATAAAATCCTGGCAAATTCCTGCATTCAGATGAGCAATAGGGCGATGAAGCCCCATTGCATGAAATCTTCTTTTTTCTTTATTGGGAATAAGGCCTTTCATATTTTTCAGAGCACACGTTATCTTTGTCTGACAATGCCCTTTTAAGACCGGCACATTAATTAAAAAATCCAACTTTTCTACGCTTTCGCAGATATACAGTTCAAACCCTGCACATGATTTTAATACACCCTTATCTTTCTGCGTATCCAAAAAAGGAACGCCGTATTTTTCAGACAGTTCTCTGTAGCCACACACTTCATATGCCTCTTCTGTTCTGTCCCCTACCCAGGAGCCTTCCAACATAATCATGTTCTCAAATCCCGACTCCTTTAAATATTCAATAATTCCTGCCACCACTTCAGGATGTGTCGTTGCTCCATAAGATGCCTCGGTCGGAGAGACAAGATTTGGCTTAATTCCGATTTTCTTTTCTTTTGAACCGATAAGCTCATGTAAATGACACTCCTTTAAAAGAGCTTTTGTCATCTCTTTATATTCTTTTCCGCATATTGTGTAAATCTCACATTTTTCCATATATTACCATTCCTTTTTTTCAAAAATACGTACGCTGACAAACAAAGAAATAAAAAATGCTGCCAGCACAAATAAAAACACAATTCCTGCATACGCAAAGGGATACTCATTCAAAAAAGAAATCAGCTGTATACTTCCCGGGAAAACTGCTTTTTTTATATTGATGAAAAACCACGTCATTCCTGCCACTCCCACCATAATAAGAAGCATTACTATTTTCGCTTTCTCGGCTCCGAATTTCAACTGTACAGGAATAATAAGGCTGCTGATAAAAATCAGGAGCCCCAGGCTACTAAGACAGAGAAACAGCCATTCTTCCGGTTCTCCCTGATTTCCATGAACTACATTAGACAAAGTTCCCATAACACAGGAAAAAATCCAACAAAGAAATCCTGCTCCCGCACTAAACACGTATTTCGAATATACATACTGTCTTCTTGTAACAGGAAGTGTCATAAGATATTCCATTCCATTATCCATATCATCATAGCTTATCGTACTGTTTATCACCATCGGAACAAAAATCGCCATATATGACATAATAAACTGGCCGCCTCCGCTTCCCATAAACGCAACTGCTGCCAAAACAATAATTGCCGCAACAAGCATGGCTTTGTTGCAAAATAAAATAGACAGATCTTTTTTTAATAGTCCTTTCATACTTCCTCCCCCTTTACCATAATAGAAATCACTTCATCAAGAGAACATTTCTCCACTACAGCAGAAGGATAATTTTCCATATAATAATACTTTTCTTTTGTCAGGCAGCTGTATCCGAAACTTTCTTTTTTCTTTTTCAGGAGAAAGCTTTTGTCAAGCTCTCTGTATTCGCTTGCGCTCACCTTTAAAATTCCATATTCATCAAGAAGTACATCTGTCTCCTCATACATTACAATTTTCCCCTGATCAATCATGTACATATCGTCACACAACCCCTCCAGGTCTGAGGAAATATGAGAACTGATAAGAATCCCTCTCTCTTCGCTCTCCTCCATATATTCCCTAAGTGCAGTCAGCAGTTCATCTCGTGTCAATACATCAAGACCTGAAGTAGGTTCATCTAAAATGAGAATCTTTGGATGATAGCTAAGCGCCAGAAGGATTTTAAGCTTTGCCAGCATTCCTGTGGAAAATTCCTTTAAAACCTTATCCTCGGGAATAGAAAATCTTCTGCACTGTTCCAGAAAATATTCTCTGTCAAACCGGGAATACAGTTCTTTCATAACCGGAATAATCTGCTTTACTTTCAGATACCGGCTGAACGTGCTTTCCGGAAGAACTACTCCGATTTTTTCCTTTGTTTTTCCTGTAAGGGTACTTCCCGGTTCTCCCAGTATGGTAATTTCTCCCTCCTCCGGTCGAATCAGACCGAGAATTGCCTTAAAAGCTGTACTTTTACCTGCTCCGTTTGCTCCTATCAACCCTGTAATACAGCCCTCTTTTAATTGCAGGGAACAGTCCAAAGAAAAATCCCGGTAATGCTTTTTCACATGTTTCATTTCCACTAACATATATTTTCCTCCATAATCAGCTCAAACAGTTCTCTGATTTCCTCATCCGAAAGTCCGCCCTGACGGCTCCTTCGGATAACCTGCTCCAGTGCAGCCTCCGTTTCTTTTCTGCGTTCTTCCATCATAAGGTTCTGATTATGCTCTGCGATAAAGCTTCCTTTACCGTGGACAGTCACAACAAAACCTTCCTCCTCCAGGAAATCGTATGCCTTTTTCACTGTAAGAGCGCTGATTTTTAATTCCTTTGCCATTGTCCTTACAGAAGGCAGCATCTCTCCCTCTTTTAAACTCCCTTCCATAACCATACCCTTGATCCGCTCCGCAATCTGTTCATAAATTGGCTGCATCGATGTGTGATTGATAATAATCTCCATAATAGTTGGCCTCCTATTTGATAACAGTATATAACAGTCTATAACTGCTGTCAAGTGTTATATACTGTTTATCGCAGAAAATTTTTCTGTTTTATAAAAAAAGCAAAAAAGACCCCGGTATTTCTACCGAAGTCCTCTTTTTATCAATCTTTCAGATTTTCCAAAACTTTTACAAGATAATTCCATACTCGTTCCACTGACGCAATTTCAAGTGTCTCCTCAGAAGTATGAATATCTTTCATATTCGGACCAATGGAAACACAGTCAAGACCTTCAATTTTTTCGTAGAAAAGTCCACATTCCAGTCCTGCATGAATGGCAACAACATTTGGCTTCTCTCCGTACATCTCTTCATATACTTTCGCCATTTTATCGCGAAGCGGAGAATCTTTACGGTACTCCCATGCAGGATATGCGCCCTGAATTTCAAATTCGCCGCCCAGAAATTCTGTAAGATATTCCAGCTTATCAGCCACAGCATCTCTTGCTGCCCCTACAGAACTTCTCACACTGGAAACTGCCAGAACTTCATTGTCATCTGTTTTTAAGATTCCAATATTGTTAGATGTCTCAACGAGCCCCTCTATTGTTCCGCTCATCTTTAATACACCAAAAGGAACATTCATAAGATAGAAAAGAACTCTCTCCCTGCTTGTAGGGTGCATGATTTCGATCTGTTTCACACCCTCGTTTTCTACAGAAACAGTAATTCCCTCATCACTTCCTGTATATTCTTCTCTTAATTTGCCCTGAAGCCAGGAAGCATAGGAAAGAATTTCTGAAACACTCTCTTCTCCAACAGCAAGGACAGCTGTACATTCTCTCGGAATGGCATTATCTTTCTGTCCACCATTTACAGAAACAAGCTCGTACTCGCATTTTTTCTTAAGTCCGTATAAAAATCTTCCCATGAGAACATTGGCATTAGCACGGTTTTTATCGATTTCTGCACCGGAATGTCCGCCCATAAGACCGGAAATCTTTATTGTAAGGAGTGTTCCCTCTGCCTCCACTCTCTGAACAGGAATACGGCTGTATGCAGAAAGCCCGCCTGCGCAGCTAATCCAGATACTTCCTTCTGCCTCGGAGTCCAGATTAATAAATCTCTTTCCATTTAAAACACTGCAGTCGAAATCTTTCGCTCCAAGAAGTCCTATTTCTTCGTCTACTGTAATAAGAACTTCAAGGGCCGGATGCGGAATATCTTTGCTCTCCAGAAGCGCAAGCCCATAAGCAACTGCAATTCCGTTATCTCCTCCAAGCGTTGTTCCGTTTGCAGAAATGCATCCATCTTTTACAGAAAGCTTCAAGCCATCTTTTGTAAAATCATGTTCAACGTCCGGACGCTTTTCACACACCATATCCATATGACCCTGAAGAATTACAACAGGTGCATTTTCATACCCTTCCGTTGCCTCTTTATAAATCACTACATTATTCAGCTCGTCCTGCACATATTTTAAACCCTGCTCTTTTGCAAAGCCCACAAGATAATCACTGATTTCTTTTGTATTTCCTGAGCCGTGAGGAATTTTACAAATCTCCTCAAAATAATGAAACACTCTTTTTGGCTCACACTGTTCCAGTACTGCCATAAAATGACACCTCCAATTTTATTAATCATATATCCTCATAAAACGCCATATATTTAAGAAAAAACAAGCAGGCGCATATGAAACAACGTATCACAACAGCCGGCGTTATCTGCCTTCTTATTTTCCTCCTGAAATTTCCGGAGGAATCTCTTTTTGCTGCCAGAGACGGAATGAAACTGTGGCTGAACACCTTATTCCCCACGCTTCTTCCCTTTCTTATTTTAACCGGAATTCTTCTGCATACAAAGGGAATCGAAAAATTTTTAAGCCCTCTTTCCTTTTTTTGGGAAAAACTTCTGGGACTGACTCCCTGCGGTGCTTACGTCTTCCTCCTTGGCATTCTCTGCGGATACCCTATGGGTGCAAAACTTACCTCTGATTTATATCAGAAAAATAAAATAAGCCAAAAAGAAGCCTCTTACCTCCTGACTTTTTCCAATAACCCAAGTCCTGGCTTTCTCACTGCCTATGTATCGCAGATTTGCCTTGGCGGAAGAACAAAGGCACACGAAATCACAGGAAT
>UQJE01000102.1 GCA_900541345.1 uncultured Blautia sp. | reverse complement strand
TCCAGCTCTACAGGCTCAAAAATAGCAACCGGATTAATCAATCCGGTTCTGGAAGGACTCCATTCCATTTCTACAAGCTTCGTCTCCTTTATCTCATCTGCCCATTTGAAAGCAAAAGCATTTCTTGGGAATTTTGCAGTTCTCCCCAGAGACTCCCCATATGCAATATCATCATAAAGCGCAACAAGACCATCTGAGGGAAAATCATTTGTCTCCACCGCTTTTTCAAAATATTCCATCGCTCCGTCCAGGGTTTTTCCTGTCACAGCCCGGTATTCCACAGTATCAAATCCCTGACTTCTCAGCCATAGAAACTGCTCTTCTCTGGAATTATGAAACTCCACACCCTGGGCGCTTACAAGAGAAAAAGCAAAAAATTTCACATGGCGTCCTGCTGTAATCTCACTGTTTAACTGACGCACAGAACCACTGCAGAGATTTCTCGGATTCTTATATTTCGCCTCAGTCTCTTTTATTGCCGCATTAATCTTTTCAAAATCCGAGTATGTGATAATTGCCTCCCCGCGCAGAACAAGTCTTCCTTTATAAGATATTTTCAGAGGAATGTTCTGAAACACACGGGCATTGTTCGTGATCACTTCCCCCACAACACCGTTTCCTCTTGTAACTGCCTTTACAAGCTCTCCTTCCTCATAGGTAAGAACAATCGTAAGGCCATCCAGTTTCCAGGACAGCAGCGTTTTATGCTCTCCCATAAATTCCCGAAGAACCTCCCTGTCCTTTGTCTTATCAAGAGACAGCATAGGGCTTTCGTGCTCTTCCTTCGGAAGCTGTTCCAGCACTTCATACCCTACGTTTACTGTAGGACTGTTTGCCAGAACGGTTCCTGTTTCTTTTTCCAGATTTTCCAGCTGATCGTAAAGACGGTCGTATTCCAGGTTGCTCATAATTTCTCTGTCTTCCTGATAATACGCTTTTCCTGCTCTGTTGAGCAGTTCCACAAGCTCTTTCATTTGCTGCATCTTTTTTTCCATAATTTCCTCCTGGCGATGTCTGATTTACAGAACCGATCAACATCTGATCCAGCTCTTTCCATTCTTTTTCCGTAATTTCCCTGTATTCTCCCTTTCCAAGTCCGGAAAGCGTAAGGTTCATGATACGCACTCTTTTTAAGGATACCACCTGATAACCAAAATATTCACACATTCTTCTTATCTGTCTGTTAAGTCCCTGTGTGAGAATAATACGAAAACATGCCTCCCCCAGCCGCTCTACAAAACACGGCCTTGTCACTGTCTCAAGAACAGGCACTCCCTCTCCCATCTTCTTAATAAAATCATCCGGAAATGGCTTATTTGTTTTTACTATATATTCCTTTTCATGAAAATTTCCGGCCTTCATAATTTTATTCACAAGATCCCCTTGATTTGTGAGAAGAAGAAGTCCTTCCGACTCTTTATCAAGCCTCCCCACCGGATAAACCCGAAGAGGATAATGAAGATACTGCGTGACTGTTGTCTCATCCCTCTGCTGCTTTGTACTGCACACAATCCCTTTCGGTTTATAAAAAAGAAGCAGAACTTTCCGTTCCTCTTTCTTTACAGGCTTTCCGTCTATGAAAACACAGTCCCCTCCGTCTATTTTTTCTCCCGGTACGACTGTTTTTCCGTTTACTGTAACCCTTCCTTCCTCTGTCAGACGGTCTGCCTCGCGTCTGGAACAGACACCTGCATCGCTTAAAAATTTATTAATTCTGATTTTTTCACTCATTGTTTTATTATATATTTTTTCTCTTTGATTGGCAACGTATTTTTCATGTGTACTTGTTTTTTACTGTCGATTATTGTATCATAGGAATGTATTTCAAAATGAACAGGAGGAACTATTATGCCAGGCCACAAACCACGAACCAGCCGGGTGTTGATCCTGATTGCCGTTCTTATGAGTCTCGCTTTTGGATTTGCTGTTCCACAGTCTTCTTCCACGCCGTCACCCATAGAAGGACAGCACATGCCCGATATGTTTGTCGCCAAAGACAGCGATTCAGATACTGATACTGATTCCGTTCCCATTCCCACGCCTCAGACAGAGACTTCTTCAGAAAAGGAGCCGTCTAATAACAGTACAGAAACTGAAGATTCAGAAACTGAAGCCACACAGCACCAGGTTTCTCCCGAAGCAGAAAAAGGAATCTGGACTTCCATTGACGGAATCTGGTATTTTCTTGTAGACGGCACACCGTATCGTGGCTGGTTATATGACGCAGACGGAAACACATATTACTTTAATAATAAGGACGGCAGCATGAAAACAGGCTGGTTGAAAAAGGACGGAAAACGATATTATTTTGACCTGGACGGCATTATGCAGACAGGCGATATTACCGTTGACGGCGAAACCTATCACCTGCTTCCGGACGGTTCTCAGGAAGGATATATTCCGGAAGAAACACCGGCACCTGAAAAAGCCGAAAAAGAAAAAACTGGCCAAAAAGAAAACAAAACAAAAGAATCAAAAGAAAAAAAGACCATCGCCCTCACCTTTGACGATGGTCCCAGTTCTTTTACCGGGCGTCTTCTGGACTGTCTGGAAGAAAACAATGCAAAAGCCACCTTTTTTATGGTAGGAAAAGAAATTGAGAGCTTTCCCGATGAAGTAAAACGTATGGAAAAGCTCGGCTGCGAGTTGGGCAATCATACATACAGCCACACAGATCTTACCACTCTCTCTTCTGAAGAAATTTCCAATGAAATTGGAACAGTAGATAAACTTCTTTATGACCTTGCAGGACACGGCGCAACTGTTGTACGCCCTCCCTACGGTTCTATTAATGATAACGTGCGTTCCACGGTAGGAACGCCCATGATGCTCTGGTCTGTGGACACACTTGACTGGGAAACAGAAGATGTGCAGAAAATCGTGGACGCGGTTATGTCTTCCGCAGAAGACGGTGCAGTTATTCTCATGCACGATATTTTCAAAACCTCCGTGGACGCTGCTGAAATCATTATTCCAAAGCTTATCAAAGAAGGGTATGATCTTGTAACCGTACACGAGCTCGCAGAAAAAAAAGGAATTACTATGGAACCCGGCACTGCTTATGGTGCCATGTAAAACAGGCAGGAGTTTTCACTCCTGCCTGTTTTTTGTCCCTTATTATCTTTTATTCCAACAGGCTGTTGTGAATATATCCAGTTTCTCCCTCATAGTCAATCTGAATCCACTCACCTTCTTCACCTGTCTTTGTAACTTCTGTACCAGCAGAATAACCTCCGATAATCTCGGCCTCTCCATCTGCCGCAGCACGAACATTACAATCTTCCGTCACAGTGAGAGTTGCTCCTTCTCCTGCCTGTGTGGATGTATTTGTTTCTTCGCCCAGACCTGCAAGAAACGCTGCAAGAGCAGGATCGTTCGCCTGCGCATCGTCATTTGCCTTCTGAACCTTAGCTGTAAGCTCTTTTACATCTTCATCGGATTTCAGCTTATCTGTGTATGCGGAAATTTCCGTATTTTCTACCGCTCCTCCATCAATTTTGAGATTGCCTTCGCTGTCTGTGATCACATAGCACTGGCTTAATGCCGGTACCGGCGTCTCAATATCCTTGCAGATATAGTTGAAGCAAACATATACAACATAGGTTCCGTCTTCCATTCCCTTCTTGGTATAGACATCACCCACCTCATACCCTTCGATATAATCTTTTGCATTTGTGACTTTTGCCTCATCAGCCGGAGGTAAATCCACCTCTATTGCTCTCAATGCCGCAATATCCTTATCCCCTAAAGCCTTGTAATAGCTTTTCATCAGTGCAGTTACCTCTGCACTTGCTTTCTCCATGGGATTGGCGCCTTTCTTCCCGTCGTCAGTCTCCCCATCTTTTGTCGAGGAAGAAGGAACATTTCCCTGGTCGTTCTGGGCTTCTACGTTCTTATCTGTATCGGTTTTACCCTTCTTATTTCCGACACAGGCACGAATGCCAAAGAACAATACAGCCACGATTATCAGAATTGCGCCTCCCAACATGAAGTAGCGAAGGTTATCTGACAACCACTCTCTGAAATCATCCAAGTTCTTGTCCTCCTTATTAATACAACACGCTGGAACATCCGATGTTCCAGTCAGCACACCTGAAGGGAATCGAACCCCCGCACATGGTACCGGAAACCACTGCTCTATCCACTGAGCTACAGGTGCGAACTACATTCGAGAAAAATTTTTCCAATCTCGACAAGATTTATAGTAACATATTTACCCTTACTTGTAAAGTCATTTTTCTTTTGGGAGCTTTGCGGGGCGCTTTCACACCCCGCTCTTTCTTTAAGCCCCTTCCAGATCAGAAAATACATTTTTAATGATAAACAACACGACCACCATAAGTAAAAAGGCAATAGGAAGCGCAATCCACGCCGACTGTACAAAGCCTGCTATGATAAAGCAAACAAAAGATACTGCTGCAGCTACCAACGCATAAGGAAGCTGTGTAGATACATGATTTACGTGGTCGCACTGAGATCCTGCCGAAGCCATAATCGTAGTATCGGAAATTGGAGAACAGTGGTCTCCGCATACAGCACCTGCCATACATGCGGAAATGGAAATGATCATAAGATTCTCATTTGTACCGGAAAAGACAGCAACAACAATCGGAATCAAAATTCCAAAAGTTCCCCATGAAGTTCCGGTTGCAAAGGCAAGTCCGCAGCCCACAAGGAAAATCACCGCAGGAAGGAAATTCATAAATCCTCCCGCCACAGATTGCATAGCGTTTGCGACAAAATCTGCTGCCCCAAGGCTGTCTGTCATTGATTTTAAAGTCCATGCAAATGTAAGAATCAAAATAGCCGGAACCATAGACTTAAATCCATCAGGAATGCAGCTCATGCAATCCCGAAATGTCATAACTTTTCTTACCAGATAAAGGAGAATCGTAATCAAAAGTCCGAAAAAGCTTCCCATTGCAAGTCCCACAGAAGCATCACTCTGAGAAAACGCCGTCACAAAATCTGTTCCTTCAAAAAAACCACCTGTATAAATCATGCCGATTACGCAGCATACTACAAGAGAAAAGATCGGAATCAGAAGGTCAATTACCTTTCCTCTCGGATTCCCTTCATTGTTTTCCCCATCATTTGCATAAGGTCTTGATGCAGTCGTATAAATATCACCTTTTAAGGCATTGGACTCATGAATCCCCATAGCTCCAAACTCTGTTTTCATAAGAATCATTCCCACCATCATCACGATTGTGAGAAGGGCATAAAAATTATACGGAATGGCACGGACAAAAATAGAAAGTCCATCCTCACCTTCCACAAATCCGCTTACCGCTGCCGCCCAGGACGAAATAGGCGCAATAATACACACTGGTGCCGCTGTAGCGTCAATGAGATATGCAAGCTTTGCACGTGATACATTATGTTTGTCTGTCACAGGACGCATAACGCTTCCTACCGTCAGGCAGTTAAAATAGTCATCAATAAAAATCAGCACACCCAGAAGTACCGTGGCAAGTTCTGCCCCTACTCTCGTTTTAATATGCTTTCCTGCCCAGCGGCCAAACGCAGCTGAACCACCTGCCCGATTCATAAGACATACCATTGCCCCGAGAATCACAAGGAACACAAGAATTCCTACATTATAGGAATCCGAAAGAACCCCTATAATTCCACCCTTAAAAATATGAGTTATCGTTTTCTCAAAATTCCCTCCGGAATAAAACAGTGCTCCCACAAGAATTCCCACAAAAAGAGAACTGTATACCTCTTTCGTGATCAGGGCAAGCACAATCGCTACAATCGGCGGAACAAGCGCCCAGAATGTAGCATAGACAGCCGGTTTCGGAGCTTCCTCTGCCGCCAGTACCACCGTAGGACAGGCAGCCAGAACTGTCATTACTGTAAAAAGTAAAACACTCCATTTACTTTTCATACGTTTCATTTTCTTTTCCTCCTCGCTTTTTCCGTAATGAATGAAATGCTCCGGAGATTTTCTACGCAAAAAATGCCACGGTACGAATCTGGAAACACGTACTCATGGCATTGAAAACTCAATCTCTGATAGCGCTCCACACATGTGACAGTACACTGCATATTCTGCAGTATCCCAGGATTTTTCCTTCTGGCGTTCCAAATCCTTCGGCGGTATCCCCTTTCCCAATGACGGCTGCCCTGCCATTATGTCATGGTACTCTTGAAGCCCGCGCCTCTATCATACATTACGTTATTTACTTCCTTTTTAATTTAACAGCTTTTCGTGAAATTATCAAGAGTTTTTTAATCTGTTTTTTTATTGATTCCCCAGACTGTATAATTTCCGCTGTCTCCCACCTTATAAAGCCCGGTTTCCCGAAGATAGTCATTCAGTCCGCTTCCTCTGGCAGCAGAAACATAATCAATTTTTTCTGCCTGCAGCGCCTGAAAAAACGTTTCTTTGGGAACATTATAATCTCCATAATAGTGCACCTGAAAAATTGCCTTGATTTCGTCTGATGCTTTGCCCTTTAAAAACGTCTCTCTGTCATGCTCCAGCATGTATTCAAACCGGGATCTTGTAAGCTCCGAGGTCACACCCGGGTCGTAGCTTCTGTAATTTAAAAGCTGCCAGCCGTCATAAAGCACATGAGGCTGTTTTAAACCTTCGCTGTGGTACAGATTACTTAAAGCAAGAATTTCTTCACTTGTAAATTGTGGATTGGAGGCCTTTTCATAAGGAGGAATCTCTCCTCCCTTAAAAACCGGTGTTCCCAGATATACAATCAATGCCGCCGCCGCAAAAAATCCCGCTGTCTGCATCCACACATTTTTAAACCTGGAAATCAGATGCACACCCGCATAAGCAATAACTCCATAAAACAGAAGCATCCAGAAAAATCGGAGATACCTGTTTCCAAATCCAAATTTCGTAATTAAAACCCCAAGGAAAACCGGGTTGAAAATCGTAAGACACTCTGCAAGCAGCGGATAAATAAAGATGTTCCGTCCCTCTTTTTTTCCTGCAAAAAGAATATATAAAAGGGAAAAAAAATATAAATACCATATGGGATTTTTCTCTGTGTACGTCAGAAAGCTCTCCCATAAAAACTGTAAATTTTCTATCATTCCAATCACCTTTTCCCCTTATAAAATCAAATGAAGACAGAGCCAGAAGACAGAAACTGCCATTACTGCAACATAAGGCAGAAATGCCTTCCATTTCCGTTCCAGAAGAATCCAGGGCAGCACCAGCGCTGAAACCATAACCGGAATGACAAAAATTGCCGTATTACAGAACGCAACACCTCCAAGAGCCGCAAAAAGCAAACCTGTCCAGCCCCATTTTTTTTCTTTTTCCCGGAAAATCCCAAGGAAAAACACAAAAATTCCGGTGGTGTAAAGATAAGCGGTAATCGCCTTTCCCTCATATGTTCTGTATGCAAAATAATGCGAAACTCCCGCAAGGCTATAGGAGAATAAAAGCGTCAACACAGAAAGAGTCAGAAACATAAGCGCCTTCCTCCTGTTTTCCTGAAACAGAAGCTTTCCTCCCTTATATAAAAACAGACAGAATACAACCGAAAGGGCTGCCGTCATAGAAAATTTTTCTTCCACGAGAGGATGAAGATTCAAAGCCTGAAAAATCACTGCGCTGTGCACTGTATTTGTATTCAGAATATAAAAACTGTCTGGTCTTGAAAGCATCTGGCCACTGTACGGATCCATAAGCTCAATTGTATTGGAGTACACCGATGACACCGGAAGTCCGATATAATATCCTGCGTCAAAATCTGAAATATGATTCACATTCATTCCAAGAACCAGTGCCAGCACGCCTGCCACTATAAGAAACACACAGCCTGCCACTA
>UQJE01000101.1 GCA_900541345.1 uncultured Blautia sp. | reverse complement strand
TGACTCCATCCAACGGAGGAGTAGTGGAAGTGGGAACCACTCAGAACGTAACAGGTGTTACAGTGAATATCACAAAAGGAAGCGCTGAAATCACTAAAATTGAAGTCCTTGACGGCGAAGAAGTAATCGGCAGCCTGGCAGAAGGAATTAAAGCAGGGGCAAATGCGATTACCCTTTCAAAGGCGCTGACTGTAACAGCAAACAAGCAGCTTTCCGTCAAGGTTACAGATGCAGAAAAGAAAGTGGTTACAGCAAAGACCGGCGCTTATACTTTTGTATCTCCATATTACTACGGTGCTATTGCTGCAGATGCGAATCCGACAGAAGAGCTTATCAAAGCGGCTACTAAAGTAGTTCAGGCAAAAGGAAATAAATCCTTTAACTTTACCTGTGCAAACCAGAAGATGATGTTCGCTTACCCGAAATCTTATGGAAATATCTCTAAGATTCTTGACGCAAACAATTTTGATGTAACCGGCACATTTAACAGAATTGAGGTAACGGTTAATGGTGTTGCTTACTATGCGTTGTCTAACGATGCTTCCACGGTATCCAACTTTAAGATGACATTTAATCACTAATTAAAGAAAGAGAGGACAAACATATGAGTTTCGAAACTAAAAAAGGAATTACCGTTGCCTCCGGATTTAAATTACAGGCGGAGGCACTTCTGGACGCCAGAGGACAGGTGGACACGATTCAGGAACGCGATGAACTTGTGACGTTACATGCGGTCACAGAAGGTCTTAATGTTTTTGTGAAAGAAACTAAAACCACCTATGTATGGAATGGAACCGGTTGGGACGAACTCTCCAAAGGTTCTGGATATGTTCATCCGGATGGCCCTGGGCATAAGCATATCCCTGCAGGCGGAACAAAAGGACAGGTTCTGAAAAATAAGGCAGACGGTGAAGCGGAATGGAGTAATTTAACGGCAGCAGATGTGGGAGCAGCGTCCCTGGACGAGTCCGGCAAGGTTCCGGCGGCACAGTTACCATCTTATGTCGATGATGTACTGGAAGGTACATATGTAAGTAATACCGTTTTTAATAACGAAAAAGGAACACCGTATAAGGCGGAATCTGGAAAGATCTACGTTGATACAACTTCTTTTAAAACATATCGCTGGTCTGGAACACAGTATGTGGAGATTTCTGCTTCCCTTGTCCTTGGAGAAACACCTGGCGCCGCTTTTCCGGGAGATAAAGGTAAAGCCGCTTATGACCACAGCCAGGCAGCACATGCACCGGCCAATGCTCAGAAAAACGTACAGGCAGACTGGAATGTTGAGGATAGCGGATCTGATGCTTTTATTAAAAACAAACCAACATCTCTGCCGGCTAATGGTGGTAATGCGGATACGGTAGGCGGTCATACAGTCGAGGCAAACGTTCCGGCTAATGCGGATTTCTCAAAATATGAGCATCCGGAGAATCATCCAGCTACAATGATCACAGAAGATGCAACACATCGTTTTGCAACAGACGAGGAAAAGAAAGCCTGGAATGCAAAAGCGGACATCTATTTCGGCGCAGAACTCCCGAAAGAGGCTCCGGTTGGCGCTTTTTGCTTTTTAACAAAATAATAATCTCTTAAAATGATACCCTCCGGAGGAAATCTGTCTTCGGAGGGTTTTGAAAAGGAGAGTGAAAAATGGTAACAAGACAGATTAAACATAAGCAGGATGACGGTTCGGAAGTTACGCTGGACTTTGGAGCGCTGGCTGCGAATGTGGAAACAGACGAATCACACCAGTTTGTGACGCAGGAAGAGAAAAATAAAGTAAAGGATATTGAAAAGATAAAAGAAGACATAAAAGACATTCAGGAAAGTATGTCTGGGTCAGAAAGTCCGGATATATTTGCATGTATGCATCTTTATGGAGGAACTGCGTTGGACCCAAAGGGAACAACGAAGGACGAAAAGGCACAATATGATGTGATTTCTTTGTCTACAGCAGCTAAAAGTACCGTATTTTCCAAAAACCTCACAGATTTGCCAAAGGGAATGTACAGTGTGATGCTTCGAATGAAGATTTCACAGATTACTTCGGGAGCAAATGTATTTAAAGTGTCCTGTGGAGAAAAGAACTTTTATATAAAACCCAAAATGTTTCAGGCAGCAAATACATATCAGACATTAGGATTTACCGTGGAAAATGTGTCAGGCACGACTCAGGTATCTCTTGCTGTTGATACAGTTTTGGCAGGACAGACGGCAGCAGTGGATTATCTTATGATCGCACCAGCATTTACAGCTATCAGCTCCGTGACATAAAAGGAGGGAATATGACAGAATTAAGATTGACCTCTCAGAAGTTAAATGACCTAAAGAAGAAAGTAAAGGCAGAAATGCTCAGGAGAAATGCAACAGAGCATAATGCTTCTTTAGCATCGTATGGAACAAATGACTGGGATTTTTCTATTTCGGAAGGGGAAGCGATTCGGGACGAACACATCAAGAAAATTATAGACCCTCTTTTGCAGATTGGTGATTTCAAACAGGATAACAGCCTGATAAACGAAAAAAGTTCACAAGTGCTTGCATACGAACAGGCAGATGCCTTTGTAGAAGAGATGGCTCAAAAAGGAAAAACAGCAGCAGATACTGGCTGTCGAGGTTCCTGTACAGGGCTTTGTTCTGCAACGTGCTCAGGAGCATGTTCCGGGTGCAGTGGAAGCTGTAGCGGAAATTGTTATTCTTCCTGTGCAGATAAATGTGAAAGTTCCTGTGCAACAAGCTGCAGTTCCTGTTCCGGATGCAGTGGAAGTTGTTCAGGCTGTGCACGGGAACCTGTGCAGAGAATTGTACGGGTTCCTGCGGAGGAAGTTGTGGAGAAGGCTGTGGCTCTGGCTGCGGAGGGACTTGTTACAGCAGTTGTCATGCATCTTGCGTAGGCGGCTGTAATGTGGCTTGTTCCGGTTGTAGTGGTGGTTGTGGATCAACCTGTACAGGCTGCTTTGGAAGCTGTAAAAGCGGGTGTACAACAGCCTGTACGACATGTACCGGCTGCACCGGCTGCGCGGGCTGTGGTTCCGGCTGTTCCGCGGGTTGTGACGGTTGCGCCAGTTCATGTGGACATGCGTGTAAATCTACCTGTGCCATGAAGTGCAGCAGTGGGTGTAATGGAGGCTGCAGCAGCTGTATGGGCTGCGCGGGCTGTACCGGCTGTTCCACAGGATGCGATGGCTGTTCCGGTTCCTGCAGCGGCTGTTCCAGTTGTTCTTCGTCCTGTAACAGCAATTGCAGCTCTAATTGTGGAGGAACATGCCGGGGATCTTGTTCCGCATCTTGTTCCGGCTGTGGCGGCTGTAGCTCATCTTGTGCGACAAATTGCTCTAACAATTGTGGAAATTCTTGTAGTTCACAATGCTTTGGGATGGCTTCTTCGCCAGTATATAAATATTAAAATAAAGGAGAATGATATGAGAATATTAAAAATTGAGATTGATCAGGAAACCGTGAATTACATCGAACGGCTTCATTACGAAGTGGAACAAAGAAAGGATATTATCCAGAGGCTGATTGAAGCACATGCGAATGATGCAGATGCCACGGTCCTCACAAGCCCTGCGTTTCGTGCATATTCTTCGGAATTATCAGAATTTACGGCAGAGTATGAGGCTGCCAAGACAGAACTGCAGAAGATGTATATCCCAGCATATATGGAAGGGCATGAAATAAAATGGAAATTGGACTTTGCGTCCAGACTGATGGAAATAGAAATTCTGTGTAATTGTGAAATCCCAGAATTAGAAGAAAAGGAAAGGTGCAATCGGTGAAGAAGTTTGAACAATGGCAGGATATGATCGCAAGGCTGTTTCCTGAAAAGCTCCCGGGACGGAATGAAAAGACAAAAGGAACGGAAAGGGTATTAAGCCAGACTGTAACATTCCAGGTGACGGACGACTGTAACCTGGCTTGTACGTATTGCTATCAGATACATAAAGGCAAACGCAGGATGCCCTTTGAAACAGCAAAAAAATATATTGATTTGATCTTATCCGGTGAGAAGGGCTTCTCAGATTATATAAATCCGGAAATTTCTCCGGGTATTATTATCGAATTTATTGGCGGAGAGCCGTTTCTTGAGATTGATCTGATTGATGAAATCTGTGACTATTTCTCAAATCAGTTAATAGAAAGGCAGCACCCGTGGGCAACAAAGTATGTGTTTTCTATCTGCTCAAACGGTGTTTTGTATTTTGATGAGCGTGTGCAGCGTTTTCTGAGAAAATGGAATGGTCATATTTCCTTCAGTGTTACGATTGACGGGAATAAAGAATTACATGATTCTTGCCGGATATTTCCAGACGGCAGACCGAGTTATGAACTTGCCGTTGCAGCGGCAAGAGACTGGATGTCCAGAGGCTATTATATGGGAAGTAAGATTACCATTGCACCTGAGAATGTGACATTTTTTTACGATGCGGTGAAACATATGGTAGAGCTTGGATACACGGAGATTAACGCAAACTGCGTATATGAAAAGGGCTGGAAGAAAAAGCACGCGTCCGTACTGTATGAAGAGATGAAGCGTGTTGCGGATTATTTTCTGGAAAAAAATCTGGATTTTGACAAGGAATATTTCTGCTCTATTTTTGATGCAGATATGTTTCGACCAAAAGAAGATACAGATTTACAGAATTGGTGCGGAGGAAATGGAGTCATGCTTTCCTGTGATCCGGACGGATATTTATTTCCATGTATCCGATATATGGAATCTTCTCTCGGAGGGGAACAGGAACCATATAGCATTGGTCATGTGGATAGAGGAATCTGCCGGACAGAATGCGAGAAATGCAGGGTAGAATGCCTAAAAAAAATTGACAGACGCACACAATCTACAGAAGAATGCTTTTCCTGTTCGATTGCAGAAGGGTGCTCCTGGTGTACGGCGTACAATTATCAGGTGTTTGGTACGCCAGATGCGAGAGCAACTTATATTTGTATCATGCACAAAGCCAGAGCGTTAGGAAATATATATTTTTGGAACAAATATTATCGTCAGCATGGACGAAAAGAACGTATGAAAATATATATTCCTGATGAATGGGCTTTGGAAATTATCAACCAGAAGGAACTGAATATGTTGAAAAATTTATCTAAGGAGGATTAGGGTATGAAACTTATTTTAAAAGACAAAACAGAAATCGAACTTACTTCTGTAAGTGACAATTACAATGCGAAAGGATTTGATCATGAAGAAAAACGTTCTTTGATGTTTTCTATTATGAACCCGCCAGATGAATTAAAAATTGATTATCTGGCAAGTATCCTTACAAAAGAGAACCTTTCTGAGGCACAGCTTGTAACATTTGAAAACATAAAAAAGATTGAGCCATGTGAGATGGAAAATATTATTGATAATATTTCTGACGATGCCCACTGCCTTTCTATCCGGGTTGCTTATGTAAAATAAAATTGCGTTGGCGCAAAAAGAAAGGAGAAAGAAATGATTATTACAGGAATGAAACATTTTGAAAGCGTTTGTCAGAAGAAATTGGTTGAATGGTATAGCAAAAATAGACCGGAAACACCGATTGATTTAGGGGATGTGCTTATTGTCTGGAGTTGTAAGACCCTCCAGAACTACAAATGTCTGGCATCCACTACAGTAAGCGGGGATGGAATCTATGCAGAGTATACCTTTAATGGTGATAAGCAGGAATTGTATGAGGACGTATACAAAAAACTTACAAATATCTGCTACACAGAGGAATAGGAAGGGGTAGCATATGCAGCCAGAAATAGTAGTTGCCATTTGCTCTTTACTCGGAACACTTGTGGGTAGCCTTGCCGGAATCATGACGGCGAATAAGCTTACAACCTACCGGTTAGAGCAGTTGGAAGAAAAAGTAAAGAAACATAACAATTTGGTGGAACGTATGGCAATCGTGGAGCAGTCCACAAAGTCAGCGCACCATCGAATTGACGAAATTGTAGAAAGAGAGGAATAATTATGGATATTAATTTTTTATTTGACTATGTAAACCCGCTGATTTTGGGAATCTGCCTTTTGGTAGGATTTTGTTTAAAAACAGCATTTGACTGGTTTCCCAATAAATACATACCGCTCACAGCACTGTGCATAGGTACTCTGATTGCAATCCTGATACATTATCAGTCCGGAATTAATGCGGAGGTGATTTTGGGTGGAATGATTTCGGGATTAGCAAGCACAGGATTATATGAGATGCTTCGAAACTTACTGGAAAAAGATGGAAAGAAGGAAGAATAGAGAATATTCATGATGTAAGAGAGTCTGGAAACAGGCTCTCTTTTTTGAAAAATATGGAGGGAAAGAATATGTCAACAAAAATAATGGGACAAGCTCAGGCGCACGTTGAACAGATGCGAGCTTATATCCTGTCCGTAAATCCAAAGGTACCGGAGTCTGTTTTTGCTATGTTGCCACTGTACATTACAGAGGGCGCACTTGAAGGTGTTCGGGGAGACGTTGCTTTTGCCCAGTCATGCTTGGAAACCGGAAATTTTACTTTTACCGGCTCCGCAGTAACACTCATCCAGAATAATTTTTGTGGACACGGTGTTACAAGCACTGGAACCAAGGGAAGCTCTTTTAAAACTCCAAAAGAGGGAATCCGGGTGCAGATACAGCATCTGAAAGCCTACGCCTGCAATGATGCCTTAGAACAGCGCTGTATCGACTCCAGATTTACCTATGTAAATCGCGGCTGCGCTCCTTATGTGGAATGGTTGGGACAGAAAGAAAATCCATATGGCGCCGGTTGGGCAGCAGGAAAAGGATACGGAGAAAAGATTTTAAAAATATTAAATAAAATTCTGGAAACAGGGAAAAAAGAGGAACCTATGAATATCATCAAAATGCTTACAAAAAAGAATTGTTACCCAGGACAGAATAAACCTGTGTATGTCGTTATCCATGAAACGGATAACTGGAGCAAAGGAGCCGGAGCAAAAACCCATGCCAAAGCGATGTTTAATGGCAATCTTGCCGGGACAGTGCATTATTACGTGGACTCTGACAGCATTTATCAGACCCTTGCCCATGAGGACGGAGCCTGGGCAGTAGGGGATGGCAAAGGAAAATACGGCATCACAAACCGTAACTCTATCAACATTGAGATTTGTGTCAATCCGGAGACAGATTATTACAAAGCAGTGGATAAGGCGGAACAGCTTGCAGCCTCTCTCTTAAAACAGTATGGCTGGGGTATAGACCGCCTGAAACGTCATTATGATGCGAGTCGTAAGCATTGCCCTAGACGAATTATTGATGAGGGCTTATGGGAACAGTTTAAGGAAAAAACAAAAGAGTATATGGGTGGTTTTGCGAGCGCAGAAAATAACAAACCAACAGGAGGGGATTATATGTTTAAACCAGAGACAGTGAGAAAAGGAGATAAAAATACATCTGCGTTGCTACTCCAGGAAATCCTGAGAGCAAGAGGATTTAAGGGTAAAGATAAGAAAGAGTTAAAACTCGACTGGGAAGCAGGGGAGAATACCATTTATGCTCTGAAAGAATACCAGAAATCCCGCAAAGGTGTGTTAGAGGTAGACGGAATTTGCGGAACAAATACCTGGAAAGACTTAATTGCAATTTGAGAAAGACTCGCGTAGGGAAACATAACAGGCTATTTTCGAAAATGAACAAAATAATATAGGAGCAAGAGTATCTGTTTTACTGATTTTTTCATATTTGTGATTTAATTACACCAAGCTATAGAAGTCATAACACCTCGGAAAATTGGAATATTGTATCATCTTTATAATAGGAAATAAATCGCCTAATAGGAAAAGAATATGCTTTGTTATGCAGCGATAAAAACTATTAAAATACAGGTTGTTCATACATCGTTTCTATATTATAATGTGAAAATATCGCATATTTGCTTGGTTGCTGTTTCCATTGAGGAAGCTGCTAAAGAAGGCAAATTCTAATATTTTAATAAAAAATGGGACTTGTTACGATTTGAAAAGTCGTAGCAAGTCCTTTTTTTGTACTACAATCAACC
>UQJE01000100.1 GCA_900541345.1 uncultured Blautia sp. | reverse complement strand
AGGAAGAACAGAAAAAGGGAATAATTAGGAAACATTATATAATAAAAACCGAAAAAGTACTTACTATATTTTTTATTTTGGCAGTGTTTCTTTTTGGGGGAGCTGCGGTAGCCAGTGCTATCCAACAAGATGATTTATTTCCACCACTCGTTTTTACCATTTTCTTTATTGTGTCTTTAATTGGCTCGTTGAACATGATTATGTGGAAGCTGGAAGTGTACGGAGATGAAATTACATGGCGTTCAACTTTTGGGAGAAAGAAAATTTTTCGTTTTGAAGATATTACATATTGCGAGATGAAGGGAAATTCTATTCGTGTTTATGTCAATGGCAAAAAATTATTCACTATTGATAGTGGGATTGATGATAGTGAATTTATGGAGGATATAAAAAGGAGAAGAATTTCTGTAAAATCTTACTGGGTAAATCATCATAAGAAAAAGCATAAGAAAAATCGTAAATGACACAGAAAGTCGCAAGGAATCAGCTCCGCTGTAAATCTCTCCTGTCGGGAAAATCAAAAAAATGAGGAACTTCAAAAATCCAGAAAATGAGGTGTTTGCGGTTGAAAACGGCAGAGCAGACAGTGAAAGATTTATGGAGGAGATGGATGGGGATGAAACTCTGCTGAGGGGTACAGGAGAATAAGAGATTGTAAGTTTATATTGCATTTTAATCTCTATTCTTTTAAAATTAGTAGTATCATAAAATATATTTTTGTATTTATGACAGTAAATGTTGTCATTGCCCAGACGTTAAATGTGCAAAAGTTATTATAAAAAGAACAAATATTAAAATTTAAAATGGAGTTGTAAAATGGATTTAAAAAACAGAACATTGTCAAATTTCGCAGAGCTTGTAGAAACAGGTGAATGCAAAAAATTTAAAGGAAGATTAAAAGTGGGCGTGGATCTTGGAACTGCAAATACCGTTCTGGCGGTTGTGGATACTGCAAATCGCCCTATAGCGGGAATTTCTGCACCTTCTCACGCAATTCAGGATGGAGTGATTTTGAATTATTATGAATGCGTACAACTTGTATCAAAGTTAAAAGAAACACTGGAAGAGAGGCTTGGTACGGAGCTTACTTATGCGGCAGCAGCAATTCCGCCTGGAGTATCTGAAGGTAGTGTTAAGAGTATTGGGTATGTATTGGAGGGTGCCGGTTTTGAAGTGACGAATATCGTAGATGAGCCGACTGCTGCCGCTGCTGTATTAAAAATAAGTGATGGCGCTGTTGTGGATGTAGGTGGTGGTACTACAGGAATCAGCATTCTAAATAACGGAAAAGTAATTTATACGGATGATGAAGCAACTGGGGGAACTCATATGACGATGACGGTTGCGGGGCATTATCGTATTTCCTATGAAGAGGCGGAATTACTGAAAAGACAGACGGACAGGCAGGATGAAATATTCCCTGTGATTAAAGCTACTGTAGAAAAAATGGCTTTAATAACAGAAAAGTTTATCAAAGGATATGATGTTCCGGCTATTTATGTTGTAGGTGGTTCCTCCATGTTTCGCGAATTTACACCGGTATTTGAGAAACGCCTGAAGCTTCCGGTTTATCAGCCGGTTCATCCGCTTCTGGTTACGCCTCTTGGAATTGCTTATTGCTGTCAGCTTCCGGATATTTCTGGGAAAAAGACAACAAAATAAAAAATGTGATAAGCGTTTTTATTGTATTTTTTAGAAAATCTATTGTGTTTTTTGGAAAACAGAGGTAAAATAATTATCGAAATAAATACAGGGGAGCTTGTGTTTGCAGGCTGAGAGGAAGTAATCGAACTTCGACCCTTAAACCTGATGCGGATAATGCCGCCGTAGGAAGTCATTATACAGGGATTTTTTACAGGAGGCGCCGTAAGGTTTGTCTCCTGTTTTATTATGTTTGATTATCTTTGAGAAAGGGGGAGCGGAGACCACTTATGTGGCGGACTGAGGGGGAGCGCCCTGAGTTTTGTATATCAGCGATGGGAAGCCGTGTTCCGGCGTGAGAGGATACCAGAAAGTATCGACCGAACTTCCGTAGTTATCAAGGGATAACTATATCTATTTTGGAAGCGTCGCTGATTACAGCCGTTTCCTGATTAACTCAAAGGAGAAAATAAATATGACAAAAATAAACATTAAAAAATTATCGATAGCCGGTGTTTTCTGTGCAGTTGCCGTTGTGGGAAGCCTGTTTTCTTTTCCTGTATTTGGGAGTAAGTGTGCTCCGGTACAGCATATGATCAACATACTGTGTGCGGTTCTCTTGGGACCGGGCTATGGAGTAGGTGTTGCCTTTGGAGCTTCTCTGATTCGAAATCTGCTTGGACTTGGAAGCCTTATGGCTTTTCCGGGAAGTATGTTTGGAGCTTTGCTGTGTGGGCTGGTTTACAGTAAAACCGGAAATCTTTTCGGAACGCTTGCTGGAGAAGTATTTGGCACAGCAATCCTTGGCGGACTGTGTGCGTATCCTATGGCAATTCTTTTTATGGGACAAAGTGCATCCGGTCTTGCTTTTTATGCCTATATCGTTCCGTTTTTAATTTCTACTGTTGGTGGAGCGGTTATTTCTGCAGTTCTGCTTTACAGCTTGAAAAAATCGAATGTTCTGCATACCATGCAGGAATCTGTTTGATAACTGGGAGAAAGAAATATGCTTGAGAATATGCTTGAAAATGTGAGGAAGAAAAATCCGCTTATTCATAATATTACAAATTATGTGACAGTCAACGATTGTGCAAACATTGTGCTTGCCTGTGGAGCTTCCCCTATCATGGCTGATGATAAGAATGAAGCTGCAGAGATTACAGAGATTTGCGCAGGACTGAATATTAATATCGGGACACTGAATACGAGAACAATCGATGCCATGCTGATTGCGGGCAAACGGTCAAATGAATTGCATCATCACGTTGTGTTGGATCCGGTGGGTGCGGGAGCGTCTAAGCTGCGGACAGATACAGCAAGAAGACTTCTGAAAGAAGTGAAGTTTTCTGTGATTCGTGGTAATATTTCTGAAATTAAAACGCTTGCGTCCGGAAGTGGGACAACAAAAGGGGTAGATGCAGATGTGGCAGATAAAATAACGGAAGAAAACCTGGAAGGAGCCGTTGCTTTTGCCAAAGCATTTGCAGAAAAAGCAGGGGCTGTTATTGTGATTACCGGTGCAATTGATATTGTTGCGGATAGTAAAAAAGCATATTGTATCCGTAACGGACATTCTATGATGGCTTCTATTACAGGAACAGGCTGTCAGCTTTCATCTATGACGGCTGCTTTTGCAGCGGCAAATCCAGAATGTCTGTTGGAAGCGTGTGTCGCAGCTGTTTGTACTATGGGTTACGCCGGTGAGGTGGCGTATAGCAGACTTAAAGAAATGGACGGAAATGCCACGTATCGAAACTATATTATTGATGCAGTTTATAATATGACTCCGGAAAGGTTGGGGAAAGGTGCAAAATATGAAGTGCGATAAAAAAACAATGCTTCTCTATGCTGTTACAGACAGAGCATGGACAGGCAGACAAAGTTTATACGAACAGGTTGAAGCTGCCTTAAAAGGCGGCGCAACCTGCATTCAGCTCCGTGAAAAAGATTTAAATGAGGAAGATTTTCTGAGAGAATCAATAGAGATGGCAGCTCTTTGTAAAAAATATAAGGTTCCGTTTCTGATAAATGATAATGTAGAAATTGCAATCAAATGTCATGCGGATGGGGTTCATGTGGGACAGAAAGATATGGAAGCTTCCCAGGTTCGACAGAGAGTTGGAAAAGGTATGATAATCGGTGTTTCTGCCCATTCAGTAGAAGAAGCTCTGGAAGCCGTAAAAAGTGGTGCAGATTATCTGGGTGTTGGAGCGGTATTTTCAACTTCTACAAAATCAGACGCAGAAGTTCTGTCAAGACAGGTTCTTCGGGATATTTGTTCTGCTGTAGATATTCCTGTCGTTGCGATTGGAGGTATCAGTAAAGCAAATATATCTCAGCTTTCCGGCACAGGAGTTGATGGAGTTGCTCTGGTCAGTGCGATTTTTGCAGCAGAGAATATCGAAGATGAATGCTGCATGCTTCGCAGGCTGTCGGAAGAGATGGTAAAGGGATGAATATAAAATGTGCGATTTTTGATTTTGATGGAACTTTGTTTGATTCTATGTTTATCTGGGATGAGATTGGAGAACGTTATCTTCGCTCCCTTGGAAAAGAGCCGAAGCCGTCTATGCGTGAAGCCGTCAGAACGCTAAGCCTTTATCAGGCAGCCTGTTATTTGCGGAGAGAGTATAATTTGCCACTTTCAACGGAAGGAATCATGAAAGGTATCAATCAGATGGTTGAGCATTTTTATCTTAGTGAGATTTTACCGAAACCTGGGGTTTGTGAGTTTCTGGAACATATGAAAAAAGCGGGGATTTCCATGTGTATTGCCACAGCTTCTGAACGGTATCAGATAGAAGCGGCTTTGAAGAGGTGTGGAATGAGTCAATATTTTGATGCGATTTTCACCTGCAGCGAAATCGGGCATGGCAAGGAGGAACCATTTATTTTTCGGCAAGCAATGGAGGCCTGTGGAGCTGAACGAAATACAACGGTTGTATTTGAAGATGCATTTCATGCAGCTTTGACAGCAAGGAGAGATGGTTTTTCAGTAATAGCCGTATATGATGAAAGTGAGAAATATCAAGAGGAAATTCGCCGCCTGGCTGATTGTTATCTGGTGAATTTTGTGCATACAAAAGATTTTTGGGAGTTTATTTCCGGTTAGGTAAGATTATAGATGTAAGGTGTGTTTAAGAAACAGCGATTTTAAGAAAGGAAAATGCAAGTATGAATTTAAAAACAGCATTGACGATTGCAGGAAGTGACTGCAGCGGAGGCGCGGGGATTCAGGCAGATCTGAAGACGATGATCATGAATGGAGTTTATGGTATGAGTGCTGTTACAGCGCTTACTGCCCAGAATACAACAGGGGTAAGAGCAATTCAGGAGGTTACGCCTGATTTTCTGGAAAAACAGCTTGATGCTATATTTGAAGATATTTATCCGGATGCGGTGAAAATCGGCATGGTATCATCAGGTGAGTTGATCCGTGTGATTGCTGACAGATTGAGATATTACCATGCAAATAATGTGGTAGTTGATCCTGTAATGGTAGCAACTTCCGGCTCTGCTTTGATAAAAAATGATGCGGTTCAGACTCTGATTAAAGAGCTGCTTCCAATTGCTGTTCTTGTGACACCAAATATTCCGGAAGCAGAAGTTCTCTCCGGTATGGCTGTTGAAACAAAAGAGGATATGCTCATTGCTGCAAAGAAGATTGGAGATGACAATCATTGTGCAGTTTTGCTTAAAGGCGGTCACAGTATCAATGATGCCAATGATTTGCTTTATGAAAATGGCAGATTTCAGTGGTTTGAGGGAAAACGGATCCATAATTCAAATACACATGGTACCGGCTGTACACTTTCCAGCGCCATTGCCTCTAATCTTGCGAAGGGATTTACTTTGGCGGAAGCTGTTCGGAGAGCAAAAGACTATATTTCTGAGGCTCTTGCCGCGATGCTTGATTTGGGGAAAGGTTCCGGGCCTATGAATCACGGGTTTGATCTTCAGGGGGAATATGCAAAAAATTCTAAATGTTAATTAAAAAAGCATGGTGATTTTGCGAGTTATTTTCAAAATTGCCATGCTTTTAATAAATTAATTGTAGTGTTCAATATAAATACAATAGTATAAGCTTGTTGGACAGAGGATATAGGGAGATACGCAGTTATTTGTGCATCTCCCTTAGTTGTTTTATAACAGTTTCTTTTGCTGTTTGCGGTCTTTGGAGAATGGTTGGAGCAATTCGTATTTTTTCATTGCAGAGAGAAAGAGGCTATACAAAAGAGGCAAAATATCGTAAAATGCTTATAAGAACAAAAGATGACCATGCTTGTACAATATAAAAAACATGAACAGAAAGTTTCAGAAAAGAGGGATAGATTATGAACAGAAATAAAATTGCATGTAATTGTAAAAATATCAGTTACGGAAAAATAGAAGATGCCATTCTTAACGGGGCAACGACTTATGAGGAAGTGCAGGAACAGTTAAAGTTCGGTACAGGCTGCGGAGGCTGCAGAGAGTTTATTCGATATTTAATTGATGATATTCTGGAAGAAAGAGGAATTACACAAAAGTAATACAACCAATATAACTCAGAAATAATACAGAAGAAAAGAGGAAATGAATATGGCGTGTACAACAATATTAATTGGAAAAAAAGCAAGTTATGACGGCTCTACTATTGTAGCCAGAAATGAGGATTCCTGTGCGGGAAAATTTGACCCGAAGAGATTTGCGGTTATGCTGCCCAAGGATCAGCCAAGAGTTTATAAATCTGTACTTTCTCATGTGGAAATTCCATTGCCGGAAAATCCGATGAAGTACACTTATATGCCCAATAATGATCCTTCGGAAGGAATCTGGGGTGCATTTGGTGTAAATGAGAAAAATGTATCTATGACTGCTACAGAAACGATCACTTCAAACGCCAGGGTACAGGGAGCAGATCCTCTCGTTGTTTATAAAAAAGGAGACGAACATACAGAAGAAACACCAGGTGGTATTGGCGAAGAAGATATAGTGACGATTACCCTTCCTTATATTACATCTGCAAGAGATGGGGTAAAACGTCTTGGTATGCTTCTGGAGACATACGGAACTTATGAAATGAACGGCATTGCATTTCAGGATGAAGATGAAATCTGGTGGTTTGAGACAATAGGAGGACACAACTGGATTGCAAAAAAAGTACCGGATGATACATATGTTGTTATGCCAAATCAGTTGGGAATGGACTTTTTTGATTTTGAGGATGCCTATGGAGAACAGGCAGAGCATATGTGCTCTTTGACTTTAAAAACGCTTGTGGAAGAAAACCATCTTGACCGTCGCATGAATCCGGAAGAAATCTTTAATCCAAGAGATGCTTTTGGCTCTCATGACGATGGAGATCATATTTATAATACACCTCGTGCATGGGCAATGCTTCGGTATTTTAATTCGCGTTCCTTTGTGTGGGATGGTCCGAATGCGGATTTTACTCCGGAAAGCGATGATCTTCCCTGGGCATTTGTGCCGGAAAGAAAAATCACACTTGATGAGGTAAAGTGGGCGCTTTCCAATCATTATCAGGGAACACCGTATGATGTATACGGAAAAAGCTTTGACAGTCAGATGGCAGGAAAATACAGAGCAATCGGTGTGAACCGTAATAATGTGCTGGGACTGGTACAGATTCGTCCATATATGCCGGAGTCTTTAAAAGCAATTCAGTGGATTGCTCTTGGAAGTAATGTGTTTAATGAAATGGTTCCATTTTATACAAGAATCAATAAAACACCGGCATATTTAGCAGGTGCACATACAAAGCCCACAACAGATAATTTTTACTGGACAAACAGAATGATTGCTGCTCTTGCGGATCCTCATTTTGGAGAAAATGCTTCTCACATTGAGCGATATCAGGGGGCGGTGAGCAGTAAGGCTGCTGAGATGATAAAAAAATTTGACAGAGAGTTTCTGGAGCAAAATCCGGAAGACGAAACAGCATTTTTTGAAGCTGCAAATCAAGAAATATCTGATTTTGTACAGGAAGAAACAGAGGAGCTTCTTGATAAAGTTCTCTATACATCCAGTTGTCTCATGAAAAACGCATTTTCCAGAAGTGATGCCTGATGAGCAAGTTAAAGGAAAAATTTTCGTTATTGACGACGATGTTTATATCGGCGATATGCTTGAGGAAGCGCTTCGAAAAGCGGGATACGAGGTTTCCCGTGCCTATTCCGGGACAGAAGCGCTTCTCTTTCTGGAAAAAGAAACGCCGGATCTGGTACTTCTTGACCTGATGCTTCCGGGACTTTCCGGGGAAGAAGTGCTCTCAAAAATAAGAGAAATTCCTGTTATTGTAGTAAGCGCAAAGTCGGGGCTTGAGGATAAAATAAAGCTTTTGATGGACGGCGCCTGTGATTATCTTACGAAGCCGTTTGAAG
>UQJE01000099.1 GCA_900541345.1 uncultured Blautia sp. | reverse complement strand
AAGCGACCCGCCGCAGGCGGAGAATCCTGCGAGCAGGATTCTTTTTTATTGGAGGAATGTTATGGAATACAGAGTATTAGGAAAAACAGGGCTTAAAATTTCACGTATGGGATTTGGTGGAATCCCTATCCAGAAAATTGATGCGGAAGGTACAAAAACATTAATGAAGCGTCTTGCGGAAGAAGGCGTTAATTATATTGATACTGCAAGAGGATATACGGTCAGTGAAGAATATTTAGGCTATGCTCTTGAGGGAATTCGCGATAAATTTGTTCTTGCAACAAAGAGTATGGCGCGCACAAAAGAGGCGATGGCGGCAGATATAGAAAAAAGTCTTCAAAATTTAAGAACGGATTATATTGACTTATATCAGGTTCACAATCCAAGTATGGAACAGCTTGACCAGGTGATTGGAGAGGGAGGCGCTCTGGAGGCGCTTATGGAAGCGAAGACATCCGGAAAAATCGGACATATTGGTCTGACAGCCCATTCGACAGCTGTATTTGAGCGTGCACTTTCTCTTGATTGGGTGGAAACTATCATGTTTCCATATAACATTGTGGAAAGTCAGGGAGAAGACCTGATTTCCAGATGTAAAGAAAGAAATATCGGCTTTATTAATATGAAACCTCTTGCGGGAGGTGCCATTGAAAACGCAGGGCTTGCCCTTCGCTATGTATGTGCAAATCCAAATGTAACGGTTGTCATTCCGGGAATGGCAGAGGAAAAAGAGTTGGAAGAAAACTTAAGAGCCTGCTGTGATACTTCTCCGTTAAGCAGTGAAGAATTAGAAGAAATGCATGCCGTAAGAAAGGCTCTTGGAACAAACTTCTGTCGTCGCTGTAACTATTGTGCTCCATGTACAGTAGGGATTAATATTCCAAGTGTATTTCTTTTTTCAGGATACCTGGAAAGATATGATTTGGGAGACTGGGCACGAGAGAGATACAGTACTCTTTCGGTGAAGGCTTCCGCCTGTATCAAATGCGGGGAGTGTGAGACACGATGTCCATATCATCTTCCGATTCGAAAAATGCTTGAAAATGCTGCTTCAAAATTTGGTGAATAAATCTGTCAGGGCTACTTTTGATAGTAGCCCTGTACAAAATCAATAAAACAGCGTACATGTGGTTGTGAACTACTCCGACTTATAGAAGTCGGAGCTTCCTGCTTCAACCACTACTGCGTTGGCTACGATGTTACGCAACTCAATGTCTTACACAATGTCCACAGGCGTATAAGTTTGGGCTAATTCCATCCCTACTATATATTTTGTTTATGCTACTTCACTAAGTAGCGTAATCCTTCGTTTAGGATATTGATAGCAGCGTTTTGGTCACGGTTTATTGTAAGACCACAATCACATACCATTTTGCGGTTAGCTAAATCCTTCATCTCGGGATGCAAAACTCCGCAACAATGGCATATTTGTGATGACGGAAACCACTTATCTACTTTTACGAGATATTTATTTCTATCAGACAGCTTATACTCAAGCATAGATAGGAACATTCCATATCCGTTATCCAGTGTCGCTTTGCCGTTACCAAAACCTTTATTAGACATAGAACGCATATTTAAGGATTCCACACAAACAACATCATACTGATTGGCTATCTCAGTAGATATTTTATGTAGGTTATCCAAACGCTGATTAGCAATATGTCTATGAATTTTGTTTACTTTACGGAGTTGTTTAATATAGTTATTGGATTTATCTTCTTGTTTTTTAGAGCCTTGCATACGAGACAGTTTGCGTTGTGCTTTGGCAAGCTTATCATGACTTTCACGGTAATACTTATGATTAGTACCCACATTGCCATTACTGTCCACATATAAGCCATCAGAAGCATAATCTAATCCAATGGCGTTCGTTTTATCCGCTATATAAGTATTTTCTACTTTTTCAAACTCAAAAAGCACAGAAATATAATACTTACCATCTGATTCCTGTGATATAGTAGCAGATTTGATAATCCAATTATTATCGGGAATACAATGAATAACAGCCTTCACCTTACCCACTTTAGGGAGCTTGATATATCTTTTATCCATAATAGCTACTGTGCCTTTTTGATTGTTTGTAGTGTAAGACTTACGACTATGCTTTGCAGATTTGAACCTGGGAAATCCGTTTTTCTTTTTGCGAGATTTACTAAATGTACTACGAAATGCTGCCTGCAAATCCATCTGTTTATTAGCAAGTGCAAGACTGTCTACTTCTTTAAGATAAGGATAGTCTTTCTTGTATTTAGCAGGTGTTACAATAGGGAATTTCCCAGTTGCTTTATAACCCTCAATCTTGTCAGAAAGCATAAGATTATAGACCTTACGACAACAGCCAAAGGTCTTAGAGAACATAATACTTTGTTCAGTTGTAGGATATATGCGATACTTAATTGCTTTGTTTGCCATTTTTCTTCCCCTGTGACATTATGTACTGTTTGATAATATCTACGGTAGCTCCACCTGTGGTCAGCAGACAAAAACTCTGTGACCAAAACATCTCTTTCCATAGAGACTTACGTATCTGAGGAAACTCTTTCTTTATGAGTCTGCTACTTGCGGATTTATATGCATTGATAAACCTGCTGATTTCTGTATTCGGCTGCCCTTTGAATAGAATATGAACATGGTCTGTATCGTGATTCCATTCCTCTAATGTAATGTTATAGGCAGGAGCAATCTTTTCAAATATCTCTTTCAAACGATTAGAGATAATATCGTCTATTACTTTGTTACGATATTTTATACACATAATCAAATGATAGTGTAACATGAATACCGAATGATTATTTGTATCCAATTGCATTATGTTTATATCCTTTCCATTAGATACGACTGATTTGTAAATACATTGTAATACAGCAAGATTCTAAAGTCAAGAAAACGCCGTGTTAATCGCAATTCATCCCACCACTTATAGAAGTGGGCTGATTTCTTGCTCACGGCGTGTTAAAATACGGTGTCTGCTGTAAGCAATATAAAAAAGGCGTTTAGACTGGCTTTCTTCCAGAGGAAATACGAGAATCTGTTTTGTCTGCTCCAGGTTCTGAACAGAGCGGGCAGACAGAATAGAAATGCCAAGTCCGTTTACAATTGATTTTTTTATAGATTCTAAATCGTTCATTCTTGCTACTACATTTAACAAAGAAAGCTCTGGAAAGTAAGGAAGCTGTTTATGAGATTCTGGTAGATAATGTGACTGCAAAAGAAAATGTATCACGTTTTGCACAGCACCAGGGATATACAGCAGAGGCAGAGGAGCAGGGAGAAGATTTCCTGATTCGTCTGAAAAAATGATGGAAGAATATATTGCTACTTTTTATTCTCATTTCGGAGCGATTACTTTTAAAAGGGCATGTGAGAAAAAAGGACTGAAAGCCTTTGTTATGCCGGTGCCAAGAAGTTTAAGTTCTTCCTGCGGTACGTGTGTAAAATTTACGGCAGATGGAGAAGAAGCATTTCCGGAAAAAAATGAGGAAATGGAACAGATTGTAAAAATATATGAAGACGGGTTTATTCCGGTATATCAGGCAGAGGATGTCTGATATACCGGTTTTTCCTGTCATGGGATTTTTATAAAATAAAATGTTAAAATAAAATGAAACCATTTTGGAATCTGCAGTGTCTAATAGTTAGAAGCGCAGATAAAAAAGCTTTAGACCGGTCGAAAAGAAGGGAGTACCCTATGACAGAGTTATTAATACGAAAGGCAAAAAAAGGCGATAAAGACGCGTTCTGCCGTCTGATGGATCTTCAGATGCAGAGCATGTACAAGGTTGCCAGAGCCTATTTAAAAAATGATGAAGATGCTGCAGATGCAATACAGGAAACGATTTTATCCTGTTTCCAGAAAATAGGAACGCTGGAACAAAACCGCTATTTTAAAACATGGTTGATTCGTATTCTGATAAACAAATGCAAAGATATACTTCAGGCCAAAAGTCTTATGATGTATACGGACAGTTTGCCGGAAACGCCAATATACGAGGAAGATTTTGAGATGGTGGAGTGGAATCAGGTGCTTGCGCCGCTGGATGAAAAGTACAGAACAATTCTTCTTCTATATTATATGGAAGGATTTAACACAAGAGAAATTGGGGAAATCCTGAATATGAAAGAAGGAACTGTAAAAACAAGACTTGCAAGGGGCAGGCAGAAGGTAGCAGAGCAGTATCAGCACAAGGTAGAAGCATCTTATGCAGAGCCGGCTTTTGCAAAAGCAGCGGCAGGTGCAGGAAACAGGAGGCAGAAATGAGATTAGATGACAGAGAAAAAGAAATTCAGAGAGAATTAAAAAGAGAAGTAGAAATTCCGGAGGCTGTAAAAAATAAAGCGCAGGAGGCGTACGATATGATTAAAAACAATGAGATTCATCAGGAGAAAAAAGAGAAAAATCCATACAGATGGATGTCCATAGCAGCAAAAACAGCAGGAGCTACGGCAGCAGTTCTCGCAGTTGGATTCGTAGTTTGTGCCGCCAATCCTGTTATGGCAAGAGAGCTTCCTATTGTAGGAGGGATTTTTGCAGAACTGCAGGATAAAGTAAGTTTTTTCGGCAATTTTGCAGATAGAGCAGAGACGCTGGAAGAAGCGGAGACAAAAGAAAAAGCATCAGAAGGCAGTGAAACAGTAGATGCGAAAGAACCGGGAACGACAGAAGGAGCTTATACAAAAACAAGTGATGGTCTGACAATCCGTTTTTCGGAGGTATACGCAGACAGCCAGGCAATCTATCTCACAATGGAAGCGAAAAGTGAAGAACCATTTCCGGATACAATGATGTCTCAGGATGAAAATGGAGAGATGCCCGTATTATCTATGAATTATACAAGAGATTATGACTTTTTAAAAGAACTGCCGGAGGGCTATGAATATCCGGAAATTTTAAAAGGAGCGGATTTCGCACAACTGGAAGGTAAATATCTTGACGAAAACACCTACGCATGTATTCTCCGCATAGACCTTAAAAATGATATGATAGACGATTCCCAATATATGAAAAAGTATGACGAGATGGTGCAGGGTGTGCTGAACGAAATGGGAGTTTCCATGAATGACTTAAATGATGAGACAGACGAGGGATATGCGCTTCTTGAAGAATTTAATAATAAAGTAATGGAAAGAGCAGGCAGTCTGGAAAGTGAAAGAAAAGAAATTCCTGTGCCGGAAAGTTTTACCCTTCACTTAAATATTGAAAAATTAATTGGAGAAAAGGCAGAGCCGGAATACTGGGACAGCGGATACACAGGAGAAGAGCTGGCGGCGATGTCAGAAGAGGAGTGGCATAAAGTTATGTCACAGGAACCGCAGGAATATCTTGAATATCCAAATGAACACATGAACTTCTGGTATGAAGGAGGCTGGGAGTTTGATATTCCTGTTACCCTTGATGACAGTGAGACAGAAGTTATGGAAATTAATGAGACAAATGAAAACGGAATCGGACTGAAAGCAGTAACAAAAACACCCTATGAAATTTCAGTGGAAACGCTTTATGAAGAAGGTTCCAATTCTGACTGTTTTATGGTAGCTCTTGATGCAAAGGGAAATAAGCTTCCATACATTACTTCGGATGGAAGAACAGACCGATTTGCTGTTCAGGACAGGGATATTTCCACAATTGATATTTATATTCTGGATTATGTGCAGTATATGGATGAGCTGAAAGGAGAAGAACGATACAATAACAACGAAAATAAACCGGAGGAAGAGAAGTGGAGTACCCTTCTTGCGGCAAATGCGAAGTATCATAAGACCATACAGTTTGGGGATACAGAAGAATAGAAGAGATGAAAAAAAGACGCTGGAAACAGCGTCTTTTTTATAGAAAGCTGAAAATGGGACTCGAACCCACGACCCCTTCATTACGAGTGAAGTGCTCTACCAACTGAGCTATTTCAGCCTGTGTCGGACACAAATAATATTATATCTTATTTTTGAAAAATTGCAAGCATAAAAAATAATATTTGCAAAGTCACGCTTTTATGCTATTATAAAGCAGGATACTTGACTAAAATACCCGGAATAATTTCCGGAGGGAAGAAATGGATAAAATCGAAGAAAAAATTATAAATATCATAGAAGAAAACAAAGAAGAAATCAAAGCATTTGCCAGAGATATAGAGGCGCATCCGGAGCCGGGATTTTGTGAAAGAAGGACAGCCGCTCAGGTAGCAAAGGCATTTCGGGGACTTGGGCTTCATACGAAAGAGCAGCTTGCAGTGACTGGTGTCCGCGGCTCTCTTTCAAAAAAGGAAGGGGCAGAGCTTACCATTTTAGGAGAGATGGATGCTATTGGCTGCAGGAATCATCAAAAAGCAGATAAAGAAAATGGAACGGCACACGCCTGTGGCCATCATGCCCAGCTTGCGGCGATGCTGGGAGCGGCAATGGCTCTTTCTGATGAAGAAGTGAGAGCTTCGCTTCATGGGAATGTTTCTTTTCTTGCAGTGCCGGCAGAAGAATACATAGACATAAAAAAAAGAAAGAAGATTCAGAAAGAGGGAGTTGGTTTTCCGGCTTCAGGAAAGAGCGAGCTTATTCGTACAGGAGAGTTTGACAGCACAGATATTGTGCTTACGACACACGTACATATGGTCCCTGTAAAAGAAGATTTCTACCTTGGAAATCCCTCATGTAACGGTTTTCTGGCAGAGCAGGTAACGGTTCGGGGAAAAGCGGCGCATGCGGCGATTGCTCCCTGGGATGGAGTCAATGCTTTAAGTATTACTACAAGTGCTATTTCCATGATGGGGCTTATGAGGGAAACGTTCCGTGAGGAGGACCACATACGCCTTCACAATGTGATACGAAAAGCAGGAGACGTGATTAACAGTGTTCCTGACGAAGCTGTTGTGGAGACGAAGGTGCGCGCAGCTTCTCTTGAAAAAATACGGGAAATCCAGGAAATGATAAACAGGGCATATGACGGCGCTGCCTACGCGTTTGGAGGCAAAGCAGAGAAAGAGCTGCTTCAGGGGTATATGCCGGTGCGATACAGGGCGGCAGATCAGGTGATGGTGGAGGCCGCAGAGAGCCTTGGCCATTCTTTTCGTACCGTAAAGAGAGAGGATTTTAATAATGCCTGCACAGATGTAGGAGATATGAGCCATCTCTTTCCTGTTATAAATTTTACCTTTGGAGGATTTGATGGTGCTCTTCACAGTCAGGATTTCTGTATTACAGATACAGATCTTGCGTATATCGAATCCGGCAAGCTTTTGGCGCTTACGGCATACCGTCTTTTAAGAAACAGAGGAGAAGAGGCGGAAAAAATCATAAAAGAGTATGTGCCTGTTTTTGACAGAAAAAGCTACTGTGCATATATAAAGGAACATTATCATATATAAAGGAGGCAGAAATGGGCGACTATTCATTGGAGTTAAAAAATATAAAGAAAAGTTTTACAGGGGAAGAAAGTGTGCTTCAGGGAATCAGTCTTTCTGTTGCAGGAGGAGAATTTATTACGCTTCTTGGTTCTTCCGGCTGTGGAAAGACAACGACTCTTCGCATTATTGCAGGTCTGGAATCTCCGGATGAGGGACAGGTATTTCTTGATGGGAAAGATGTAACAAATCTTGAACCGAACGACAGGGATGTGAATACGGTTTTTCAGAATTATGCGCTGTTTCCTCATATGAACGTAGAAGAAAACGTAGGATATGGACTGAAACTGAAAAAGGTTGCCAAAGGAGAAATTAAGAAAAAAGTTTCTCATATGCTGGAGCTTGTGCAGCTTTCCGGGTATGAAAAACGTAAACCGTCTGAGCTGTCCGGAGGGCAGAGGCAGAGAGTGGCTATTGCGAGGGCACTTGTAAATAATCCTAAGGTGCTTCTTTTAGATGAACCTCTTGGAGCGCTTGACCTTCAGCTTCGCCGTGCCATGCAGCATGAGCTGAAACGACTTCAGAAAAAGCTTGGGATTACGTTTGTGTATATCACCCATGACCAGGAGGAGGCAATTAATATGTCGGACCGCATTGCTGTTATGAATGCGGGAAGGTTTGAACAGATTGGAACTCCGGATGAAATTTATAATCACCCGAAAACA
>UQJE01000098.1 GCA_900541345.1 uncultured Blautia sp. | reverse complement strand
TCCTTTCTTAGATAACACTATTTTACCATACATTATCCTCAAAATATATAGTAGAAATTTAATTTATTCTATACTAGATAGTATGTATGGGGAGGAAAATCACTTATATGGGGGATATTTTTTTGTAAAAAATCCAGAGGATATAGATAATGTTATGCAAGAAGTAAAAAAACTTGACTGGATAGACTGGAAATATTATGAACTGGTAAAAGACGATTCCATATATAAAGATGCTGTTAAACCACTTGATACAGTCAGAAAGATAATGCTTGTATGTGCCTGTGTTATCGTGACAGCGGGGATTCTTCTTCTGTTTTTGGTAATCACTCATTCCATGAAAAAGCGAATTCGTGAAACCGGAATTTTAATGTCTCTTGGAATCACAGGAAAAGAAATACGGCAGCAGTTTTTGTGGGAACATCTGCTGCTTGGAATCGTTGCATTTCTTCTCGCTTTTGTTGTGAGCTTTGCAATAACGCCGGTTATTGGAGAGCAGATTTATGGAACAGTACATCAGGAGAAGGAACAGAAAGTTTACACAGAAAAAGAAATTGAGGCAGCCATTGCTCGTGGAGAACAAAGTAAAGCATCAGAGATGGCAAAGAACCAGAAAACAGGTATAGAGCCGCCGAAAGAGCTGAACACGAATGTGAGCGTAAAAATCGTTGTGACAGTCTTTATTGTTATGATTCTCATTGTTTACTTCTGTGTAAATGGGGTAATTAAGAAGACACTCAAACTGGAACCAATACGGGTGTTGTCAATGATTGAGTAGAGAGGGGGCGAAAGTGTGAAAGAGAAAAAAAGAATATTACTATCCCTATCCAGGAAAAAGAGTAATCTTCTTTTATTCGGAATCGTATTTTTTCTTACTTTCTTTATGTTGGTGTTTCTGTCTATATATGGAACATCAAAACAGATGATGAAAGAAGTAGAAAAGAAGTACGGGGCAAGCTTTATGATGCTGCTTTATCGGGACAAATCAAAACCAGAACTTTGGGAAGAAAGAGAAGTAGAAACCGTTGGTACACTTAGTTTTTATATTGGGCCTCAAATGAATGAAAAAATGTTAAACTATGTTGTGGAAGAAGTAAACGGGGTGCTAGATTACGAAGCAGGAAGAGACCATAGTGTAATGCTTTGTGATTATGAACTGATTCCAGGATATTGGAAAGATAGTTATGAATATGACCTAGAACACCCGAATCCGAATGCCATGTTCTCTATTGAAGATACACAAAATTTAAGATTTTGTACACGGTGTCAATCTGTACGGAAAAGTGAACATTTTGAGGAATTCCAAAATGGAACTTTTAGACTTGTAGAAGGGCGGCATATTGTTCCAGAAGATAAATATACAGTCATCATTTCAAAAGAGCTTGCCAGAAAAAATCGTTTAAAGTTAGGGGATACATTTAAAATTAGAGGTGATTCTTTGGTGTTAGGTACGGGTTATCCAGCCCTGCCTTTAGGATTGCTTGAAACAAAAATCGTTGGAATTTTTGAGATGACATATAATCAAGGAGTATCGAAATATACCAATGAATACGATATTTTAGAAAATTGGATTTTTGTAGATAATGAAACGGGATATGATTTGAACGAAATCTATGGAGATTCTCGTACGTTAGGAGTTAGTCAATTTTTTGTGGAAAACCCGGCAGAAATTGATAAAGTGATGAAAGAGGTCAACAGTCTTGAGGGAATCGACTGGCAGTATTACGAATTGCGAAAAGACGATTCCATGTATAAAGACGCGGTGAAACCACTTGACACGGTAAAAAAGATAATGTTTGTATGTCTTTGCGTTATATTGGTGGCAGGTATTTTGCTTCTGTCATTAGTAATTACTCATTCCATGAAAAAACGTGTCCGTGAAACCGGAATTTTAATGTCTCTTGGCATTACAGGAAAAGAAATCCGAAAGCAGTTTTTGTGGGAACATCTGCTGCTTGGAATCGTTGCATTTCTTCTCGCTTTTGTTGTGAGCTTTGCAATAACGCCGGTTATTGGAGAGCAGATTTATGGAACAGTACATCAGGAGAAGGAACAGAAAGTTTACACAGAAAAAGAAATTGAGGCAGCCATTGCTCGTGGAGAACAAAGTAAAGCATCAGAGATGGCAAAGAACCAGAAAACAGGTATAGAGCCGCCGAAAGAGCTGAACACGAATGTGAGCGTAAAAATCGTTGTGACAGTCTTTGCTGTTATGCTTCTTATTATTTCCTTCTGCGTAAACGGGGTAATTAAGAAGACGCTCAAACTGGAACCCATACGGATACTATCTATGATAGAGTGAAAAAAGAACAGGAGGAATAAGATATGCTGCAGATTGTTGATATGATGTATTCTTACACAGATTACAATACAGTCCTGGAGGATGTGAGTCTTGACTTTGAAAAAGGGAAACTGTATGCCATTCTAGGGCAGTCTGGCTGCGGAAAAACCACTATGCTTTCTCTTTTAGGAGGGCTTGATAGTCCGAGAAAAGGAAAAATCCTCTATGATGGAACAGATATTAAAGAATACGGTCTTGATAAACACAGGCAGGATCATGTGGCGTTTATTTTCCAGGGATATAATTTGATTGAATATATGACGGTAAAAGAAAATGTGGAACTGACTGCAAAGCTTCCTGTGGAGGAGGCGTTGGAAAAGGTAGGGCTTTCCAGAGAACTGTGGAACAGAAACGTGCTGAAGCTTTCCGGAGGGCAGCAGCAAAGAGTTGCCATTGCAAGAGGGCTTGCAAGCAACAAGCCGGTCATTCTGGCAGACGAGCCTACAGGAAATCTTGATGAAGATACGGCAAGGGGAATTATGGAGCTTTTGAAAAAAAGCGCCCATGAAGAAGGAAGATGCGTCATTATGGTAACGCATTCTTCTGCTCTGGCAAAAGAAGCTGATGTAGTATGTACTTATAGGGACAAACGTTTTTCAGCGGAGGTTGGGGAGTATGCAAAGGAATAAAGAAAAAGGAATTTTATACCATGCAGTGTTATACATAAAACGAAAGAAATCAAGAAGTGCGATTCTTGTGGGAATCTTTTTTACTCTGTCTGTTTTGGTGCTTGCGGGAATAACTCTCACAGATGCAGTGGAAAATTCTCTTGAAGAGCTTCGAAAGCAGTTTTATGCCTGCCTTACAGTGGAAAGAACATTTGATGATGAAAACCTGGTGACACCAGAACTTGGAAAGACGGCTGCAGAAGTGATAAAACCGAAAAAATGGAGCGGAACAAATACATTTTACCTTTCTATGCAGGAACTTTCTCTGATTCCGGGAAAGTTCACATCCGAGGGAAAGGAAGAGGCGCATACAGCAAGAATGGTTTCCTGTACGGAAAGCGTTCTTGGAAGAGAGTTTACGGAAGGAAAATTAAAGCTGACAGAAGGAGAACATATTCAAAGAGATGACATAGGAAAAGCTGTTATTTCCGAGGAGCTTGCTGCAGCAAATGATCTGAAAATAGGCGATACCATTACAGGAACTGTGACAGACGAGATGATTATGCGGGCACGTTCCGGTGTGGGGAATACATATAATTTTCAGATTGTGGGGATTTTTCAGGTAGACCCGGAGGCAGATAACACTTCCCACCAGAGAGCAGAGACAGAGATTCTTTCCAATTATGTTTATGTAGATGAAAAAAGCGGTATGGATGTACAGAGGGACGTATGGCAGGAAAAGACAGAGTATGCAAATGGCATTACGCTCTGGATAGAGGACCCGGCGCTTCTTACAGGTGCATTGGAAAAACTGCAGTCCATTCCGGGTTATAACTGGGACAGCTATTTTATCAACACAAATAATGCAGAGTATGACAGGGCGTCAGGTCCTCTGACCCAGATGGAAAGGATTCTGTTTCTCATGCTGGCAGTCGTTCTTGCTCTGGGGACGGTAATTCTTACAATTATTCTTACGATGTGGAATCAGGAAAGAACAAGAGAGATGGGAATCTTTCTTTCTATGGGATTTTCCAAAGGAAAGATTATGAGAAAACTTATTGTGGAAAATCTGCTTATTTTCGCCGGAAGCTTTCTAATTGCAGTTCCCGTTGTATTTTTCGGAGTGCGTTTCCTTGGAAGTGTGCTTGATATTTCCGGGGCAATTCTGAAAGCCGGAAACGTGTTTGTTGTGGGTGTGGGAGGTTTCACTTTCTGTGCTGCAGTTACCGCGTTATCTTCTGTAAAGATTATGAGAGTAAATCCGAAAGAGATTTTGGTTATGCCCGATTGATAGAGTGTTTTTAATGTTTTGGATTAAAAGATCTATATAAAATATTTGAAATACAAAAAGTCTCGTAAATTGAAGGAGGTATCATCGTCATGAAAAAAACATTAGTTTGTTTACTGTTTTTATTTTCTGGATTATTGTGTGGTTGTGAAAAAACGCCAGAAAAAGAGGTTGTTCTTTCTAAAGTAGATGGGCTCCCAGAAGGCACTGCAGTAGAAAAATCAAAAGAAGTAAAAGAAATTTCTGTACCGGAAAATTGGGAAGAAACTATTTCTAAAAATGATGGGGCAGTAACAGTTGAAGCAAAAGGGATAAGTATTTTTGTACCAGAAATAAAAAATACGCCCATAACGGAGGTAAAGAGGACGGCATTTGGTGAGGAACAGTTAAAAAAACTTACAGATTACTTCCGAGGTAACAATCCCCTTCAGGAACCCTCTCTTTTGACAAAAGATGAGGGCAGTGCGTATATAGAAAAAATTAAAAACAAGGAAGGCGCTTATGGGAACCCTTCTCTGGAAGAGGGTATGAATGCCACAGACCGCTTGTCGAATCTGAAAAAGATTATGGAAGCCCTTCCTGGAGAGGATATACAGACCGCAGAAATAAAAGAGCCGGCATTTGGGTCTTATAAAGAAGATACATACGAAGCTATGTTGAGCGGGGGAAATGAGGAATATATGCAGGAGACCTTTGGAGACTGCTTTTTTTCAGCGGAGATTCCGGGAAAGGATGACAAAAAAGCAAGGATTTCTGCTGTAAAATATGATGCGGAGAAAGGTTTAAACGGAGGATTTTTCTATATAGAAGGTGGTGTGGTTACAGAAAGTCAGATACAGAAGGCAGAAGATATGCAGGAAGAAGCGTCTGAAAAATGGAAATCGGAATTTGCAGATTTTTCCGCAAAGTTTGAAGAAGAAACAGAAGAGCTTTCTCTTACAGAAGAACAGGCAGAGGAAGAAGCAAGAAAAGTATTGGAAGATCTGGAAATTCAAAATATGCAGGTACGAACAATAGAAAAGGTTTTCTGGAGTCCCACAGACACAAGATGGGATTTTATGGATCCGGACTGGGAAAAAGGACAGGCTGGTTATAAATTTTACATGGGTATGGATAATGAAGGGCTTGTTTCTTATAGTCAGTCAGGCGGAACCTTTTATCAGGATTTAAGTGAGGCGGTATATAAACCTTCTTTTGCTCCGGAAGAGATTCAGGTTGTAGTAACGGAAGATGGGATGAAAAGCTTTTTATGGAAAAATATGTCAGAAAAAGGAAAGGTAATTGCGGAAAATACAAATCTTCTTCCCTTTGAAGAGATTACAGAAAAACTGGGGAGCCATATGCTGGCTGTAAAAGTGGCAGTAGACAGTATTAATGGGTTTGACGGCAAAGAAACTTCCAATGAATGGGCAGTAAAAAGTGTACAGCTTCAAAGCTCCTATGTTCCGGCTTACGAAGCGCCTCAGAACTCTTGGCTTGTTCCTGTATGGGTGTTTGAACTGGAAGGCTGCACCATCAATCATTTGGACGGCGACCGGAAGGGACGGCCGAAGAAGGAGACGGTAGTATTAAGCGCAGTGGATGGCGGATATGTAAGCCCTGTGCAAGAGATGGATTTTTTTAACTGATTTTCAATGACTGAACAGAGAAAGGGGGAGAGAAATGAATGTGCTGAAAACAGAAATGAGACGCGGAATTTGTTCCTGGAAATTTGCAGGGAGTGTAGTACTGATTTTGCTTATGGGACTGGTTGGTGCAGGAGATAGTTTTTCTTTAGCAGAGTCGTATCTACAAATGGATGGTTCGCTGGCCGGACTGAAACAGGCTGGATGGATCCTTTTGCAGGGGGCTTCCCAGTCGGAGTTGTTTCTGATAGCGGTATCCATGACAGCCGCTTTTTCGTATGCCTCTGTATTTTACGAGGAGGCAGAAAACAGATTTGTGCTGATGAGCCTTTCCCGCACTAGTTATAAAGCATACATTGGAACGAAAGTACTTGTGACAGCTGTTTCTGGGGGATGTTGTGTCATATGCGCGTTTTGTCTTCAGACGATTTTCTGTATTTTTGCTGCGTTTTCCTCCGGAGAGTTTTTTGGAGAGTTTATGGGGTATCTGGGACAGCATATGCTTCTTTCCCTGCTACAGTGGGCTGGACTTGCCGCATTGAGCGGGGCTTTCTGGGCAGTGATAGGCGGAATTTCTGCCGTAGTGATGAAAAGCCGTTATATGGCATATATGGCGCCGTTTATCCTGTATTATATTCTTTCTGAATTTCAGAGTCGATACTATCCGGAACTGCATTTTTTAAGTCCAAAAGAATGGGTGGTTTCTAAATATCTTTCTGTGGGAGTGCGGTATGGAGCTTTGATAATTGCCGTATGTTTGGCGAGCGGTGTGTATTCAGCCGTGATAAGAAGGAGGGTTGCTCATGTGTAAATGGAAATTGGTGTGGAAGTCTGCCATATTTCATCTGCGGCAGGAAATGAGAAATCCAAGGTTTATTTTGTCCTTTGTTCTGGCATTTGTGCTCTGCCTGATGCTTTCCGATAAGGCGGTGTTTTTTGCGGAAAGCTACGGAACTTCCATGCAGGTGTTTGAAACCTTTATCCTTGCCTTTGGAGATGGGAAATCTATTATGATTTCGACATTGCTTTTGATTTTCCTTTTTGCGGATCTTCCGGTAAACAACCAGCTTACCCCTTACTATCTCACAAGAATCACAAAAAATATATGGATTTGGGGACAGCTTTTATATGTATTTTTTATCACGATTTGTTATGTACTATTCCTGCTTCTTGTAACTTGCATCATCTGCGGGAATATTTCTTTTGTAGGAAATATATGGAGTGAGACAATGGCGCTTCTCGGTTATTCCGGAGCAGGACAGAAGATCGCCCTTCCTGCCTCCTTAAAAATACTGGAAGCAACTTTGCCATATCCCTGTGCTGCCATGATTTTTCTTCTGATTGCTGGATATGCTCTTGTAAATGCCACTATGTTGCTTGCGTTCCGCCTTGGAAAACGTCCGGCGCTTGGAAGTATCAGTGTATTTCTCTTTAATTTGTTCGGACTGTTTTTAAATCCGGAGATTTTTATGAAATTGTTTCACTTTCCAGGTACGGTAGAATATAAGGCACAGGTAATTGCCGGGTGGATTTCTCCATTAAATCATGCCACATACTATATGCACAATTTCGGGTATGATTATCTTCCCAGGATTGGGACAAGCCTTCTTTTCTTCTGTGTGATGATTGGAATAAATATTATGATCATAAAACGGGAGATGAAGCATTTTGAATTTCTGTTTGTGCAAAAAAGTGAATAACCAGCAAAGAGAGGAGTGGGATATATGGGAAACGCAGCCATTGAGATACAGGGGATTACAAAATATTTTGGGGAAGAGATGATTTTAAAAAATATCACCCACACATTTGAGGAAGGAAAGATTCATGGTATTGTGGGAATGAACGGTTCCGGAAAGACGGTGCTTTTAAAGTGCATCTGTGGTTTTCTTCACCCTTCAGAGGGAAAAATCCTGGTGGAAGGAAAGTGGATCGGAAAAGAAACGGACTTTCCAGAATCTCTTGGAATGATCATTGAAAACCCGGGATTTCTCCCCAATCTGTCCGGCAGGGATAATTTAAAAATCCTGGCATCTTTAAGAGGGACAATTGGAAAAAAGGAAATAGAAACCGCTATGGAAAAAGTAGGACTTGATTTTTCTTCCAAAAAACCGGTGAAAAATTACTCTCTTGGAATGCGGGAGCGCCTTGGGATCGCCCAGGCAATCATGGAAGATCCGCATATTATCATTCTGGACGAACCGTTTAATGGGCTTGATAAAAACGGAG